>DATHEQ010000117.1:0-6323 GCA_035318505.1 Polyangiaceae bacterium
TCGCCGGCGGCGGCGTGAGCGTCTCGCTATTGTGGTGATTCGCGCGACGCCCTGCGCCGATCAGTCCCGCAGGTAATGGCAGGTGTATCCGCCGGGGTGCTTCTCCAGATACTTCTGGTGATAGTCCTCGGCCAGGGTGAAGGGGCCCGCTTCGACGATCTCGGTGACGACGGGAGCACGCCACTTGCCGCTCGCCTCGACGCGCTTCTTCACGCGCTCGGCGGCCTCGCGCTGGGCGACCGACGTCACGAAGATGGCGGAGCGGTACTGCGACCCGACGTCATTGCCCTGCTGGTTTTTGGTGGTCGGGTTGTGCATCCGGAAGAACCATTTTTCGAGCAGCTCTTCGTAGGAAAGCTTGGCGGGATCGAAGGTGATACGTATGGCCTCGGCGTGACCCGTGCGGCCCGTGTGCACGTCTTCGTAGGTCGGCTTGGCCGTCGTGCCTCCGGTATATCCAACGTCGCTCTCGAGCACGCCCGGAATCTTGCGGAGAATCTCTTCCATTCCCCAGAAACATCCGCCGGCCAGCACCGCCGTTTCGAGCGTCGCTTGGCACCCCGGTTGTTGCCCGGGCAGCGGCGCGGCGCACGCGTTCGCGTCCACCGAAGCTGCAGCGGTTTTGGTGACGGGACCGCCGAAGAGCACTGCGTACTCGCCGTACCCTTCCGCTTCCAGGCGATTGGCCGGGATAAAGCGAAGCGACGCGGAATTGATGCAGTAGCGCTGCCCGGCGGGGGCCGGCCCGTCGTCGAAAACGTGACCGAGGTGCGAGTCCCCGGTCGCCGAGCGCACTTCGGTGCGTCGCATTCCGAGCCGGTAGTCCTCTTTGTTGTTGACCCGCTTCGGTTCGACGGGCCGGGTGAAGCTCGGCCACCCCGTGCCCGATTCGAACTTGTCGGTCGAGCTGAAGAGGGGCTCGCCGGTGACGACATCGACGTAGAGGCCGGCCTCGTGGTTGTCCCAGAACTTGTTGCGGAACGACGGCTCGGTCGCTTCGTGTTGCGTGACCTCGTACTCGAGCGGCGAAAGTTTGCTGCGGAGCTCGGCATCGGACGGCTTGGTAAACACTCGCTTGGTACCCATTTGGCCCTCGATGAACGTGCGCCTTGCGGCGTCATTGGTGGGAGACGAAGCCTGCTCGCGTCGTGCGCAAGCGGCACACCATAGCAGCGCCCCGATAAGGGCGACCCACATCAGCCGGTAGTGCGATCCGAGAATTCGCCCGTCGGTCATTTGGCCTCGCTCACTCTAGGATCTTCTACGGCCATGAGCCGGTCGCGGTTTCGGTCCGACTGGCGCATCGTACCTTCGCGATCATCGAGAGCTGAGCCTAGCCAAGGAGGGCCAAATGCCCAGAACCAGCACCGAAATCAGGACCAAGGACGGCCTCTGCCCCGTCAGCGTGTTTCGCCCCGGCACGGGTGGCCGTTGGCCCGCCGTGCTCATGTATATGGACGGCCCCGGAATTCGCCCGGCCCTCTTCGCCATGGCCGAGCGGCTGGCCGGGCACGGCTACTTCGTCCTTCTACCCGACCTTTTCTACCGCGTTGGACCGTACGAGGTGATGGACCCCAAAGTGCTCATGTCCGATCCCGCGAAACGGCAAGCGTGGTTCGCGAAATACATGGCGAGCGCGAGCCGAACCAACGTGCGCGAAGACACCGCCGCGTTTCTCGACTTTCTGGGGGCACAGGCGCACGTGGTGCAGCCGAAGGTCGGCACGACCGGCTATTGCATGGGCGGCGGACATTCGCTCGTCGCGGCGGGCGCCTACCCCGAACGCGTCGTCGCGGCTGCCTCGTACCACGGTGGGCGATTGGCAACCGACGAGCCCGACAGCCCCCACCTTCTCGCGCCGCGCATGAAAGCAAAGGTATATGTCGCGGGCGCGGTCGACGACGCGTCGTTCCCCGACGACATGAAGCAGCGACTCGAAGAGGCGCTCACCCAAGCCGGCGTCGATCACCGCATCGAAACCTATGAGGGGGCGCGCCACGGCTGGGTGCCCGCCGACACGCCGTCCCACGACCCGAAGGCTGCGGAGCGACACTGGCAGACATTGCTCGCCCTCTTTGACGAGGTGTTGAAGGGCTCGCCACGCACGAAGTAGGCATCCATCATGCGATGAGGCTGACGCGTGCCACGTCTCCCTCCTTCACCACGGCGCCAGCCGTGACATAGAGCTTCCCGTCGTTGCGTACGACCTCGAGCACCGCGTTTCGTCCGACCGACGGCTCGAGGCCGTCGAGAAAGGCCGGGTCGAAGCGCCACACCTCGATCGCTTCGACGCGGTGGATCGCGCGCGTCGCTGCCTCTTGCTGCAAAAGCCTCGGCTCCACGTGGGTGAAGAGCGCCACCCGGCGCGCCGCTTTGGCGGCTTTGTGCAGACGCTCGGCGGACGGCGCACCGACGTCGATCCACGCCAAAAAGATCCCCGTCGCGTCGTGCACGGCGATGGGCGGCTCGTCCGTCGACGAGAGCCCTCCCTTGCTGAAAGCGATTCCCTCCTCGTAAGAGAGGCAATAAGCGAGAAGTCGCGTGAGGAAATAACGCGCGCTTTCCGAGGGGTGACGCGCCAAACGCAGGTCGAGCTTCTCGTAGACCGCGCGATCAACATCGGAAAGCGTGACTTGGACGTGATGAACGGTCGCAGTGAGCGCCATGAAGAGCGGCACCCTTTTCTCACGGACGAAGGGGCGGCGCGCGATTAAAGTGACGGCGTGCTGCGCTGGAACCTCATCCCCTTCCCCAAGCTGACCGTCCACGAGCTCTACGATGTGCTCGCCTTGCGCCAGCTCGTCTTCTCGGTCGAGCAAAAATGCGCGTACCTCGATTGTGACGGCAAGGACCAGCAGTCGTTGCATCTGCTCGGAAGCGAATCGTCGGGCCGCCTCGTTGCGTACGCGCGGCTCGTGCCGGCCGGCGTGACGTTCGATGAGCCGTCCATTGGCCGCGTGGTGAATCACCCCGACGTGCGGCGTAGCGGCGTAGGCAAAGAGCTCATGCGAGAAGCCGTCGACCGCGCCCTCGCAGCGTTCGGCGCGCGTCCCATCCGCATCGGGGCGCAGCTTTATTTGAAGCATTTTTACGAAGAGCTCGGCTTCGCCGCCGCGAGTCCGATCTATGACGAAGACGGCATCGCCCACGTGCAAATGCTGCTGACCCCGAGCCCACCGAGGCGCGCGTGAGCCTCCAGCCGAAAGACGGTACGCACAGCGGGCCGAGCGCGACGTCCGTGCTTCGGATTGCGCACGGCGACCACTTTATCGCCGTGCAGGACCGCGGCGAGGGAGAGCCAGTGGTTCTCCTGCACAGCGGCGGATTCTCGGCGCGACAATGGCGCAAGCTCGGCGACGCATTGGCGCCGACACACCGTGTGCTCGCGCCCGATCTGCTCGGCTACGGAGCCTCGAGTCGGTGGCCCCTCGGCACACCCTTTCACCTGGACCAAGATCTCGCTGCGCTAGAGGCGTTACTCGACACGCTCGCCGCGCCGGCGCACTTGGTGGGCCATTCCTATGGTGGCCTCTTGGCGCTCAAACTCGCGTTGTCCCGGCCGCGCGGCGTGCGCTCGCTTGCCCTGTTCGAGCCGGTGGCCTTCGCCGTGCTCGACGAGCCCAGCGACGCCGAGGCGCGGGCATCGCTGCGTCTTGCACGATCCGACTATTGCGCGAATGCGGCGGGCGCCGACGATGTCTGGCTCGGCAGTTTCGTCGATTGGTGGAACGGGCCGGGCGCGTGGGAACGTTTGGCAGAAGACGCGCGAGCCAGCTTTCGCGCCGTGGGATGGAAAGTGTTTCAAGAGGTGCTCTCCATCGACGCCGATCGCACGCCTCGTGCGACGTTCGCCACCATTTCCGCGCCGACGCTGGTTCTCGGCGGCGAGCGCACCCATCCGACGGAACGGCGCGTAATCGAAAAGTTGGCGGCGGCGCTTTCCCGCGCCGAGCTCAAGGTGTTGCCTGAAATGGGTCACATGGGCCCGATCACGCACGCCGCGATCGTGAACGATGCCATCGTCGCTCACATCCGCGCAAGCTCCGGACCTTAAGTCTTCGGCGGAATCCGCAGCACCGAATGTTCGACGCCGATGCAGGCGTCCATCACTGCCATGATGCCTCCAGCTTCCGCTCGGCGCGCCGTGTCTTCGTTGGAGATGCCCGACTGCAGCCAGATCGCTTTGGCGCCGATGGCGACTGCTTCGTCGGCGATGGAGGGCGTGTCTTCGGCGCGCCGAAACACGTCGACGATGTCGACCTTTTCCGGGATATCGGCCAGCGACGCGAAAGCCTTCTGCCCGAGCACCTCGGTCTCGCGAGGGTTCACGGGGATGACGCGGTACCCCGCCGCGAGCATCTTCTTCATGATGCCGTGCGAAGGTCGGTCGGGGCTCGAAGACGCGCCGACCATGGCGATGGTACGCGCGTCGGTGAGGAGCTTGCGAAGCTGATCATCGGAGGGATTTTGATGCGGCATCCGCGTCCCTTACCCCAGCTGCGCTGCCGGTGCGACCTCCGCGCGCTGGCGCGCCCGGCGTCGGCGCCGCCCGTGCGCTCTCCGCGTCGACGGCTACGCCGATGTGGGCCAAAAGATCGTCGCGTAGGGCGGGTGGCATGTCGTGGCCGACGCCGGCAAACTCGTGAAGCTCGGCCACCGCTCCCTGTTCGCGAAAGGCGGCGATGGTCTCACGCGCCAATGAGATGTCGATCACGTCATCGCTCATCCCGTGCAACGCGTAAACCGGAGCGGTCGGGGCGTGGTCGTGAGGAAAGAGCGCGGGCGGTGCGCCACCGCCCATGGGAAATGCGTAAGCGATCTCGCGCGGGTGACGAGCAGCGAGCACGTACGAGAGCATTCCCCCCTGTGAAAAGCCGGTCACGATCACGCGGCGACCGTGCGAAAGGTCGGTGATGGCCTGCCACAGTTGTCTTTCGGCCGCGTCGAACGCCGCGACGAACTTCGCGTCATCGAAGCTTTCTGCCCGGGGTAGCCACGCCCACCCCTGGTCTGACTTCGATGGTCCCTGCGCAAAAGCGATCTTGGCGCGTCCCGAAAAATCGTGAAATATCCGCGAAAATCGCTCGGGGCTGCCGCCACGGCCGTGCATCCCGACCACGAGCGGCGAATCGTCGTCGGCGCCTCCGCTGAAGAGCACCAAAAATCGGATGCCGCCGTGAACTTCCTCGCGCATCTTTGGTGCAAGAGCGGGCGCAGCGCCGGCCGACGCGGACGACGCTGACGCACTCGTATTGCGCCAAGGGAGCGCGTCGCTTTTGCAGCCGGTGCTCGCGGCGAGCCACCCTACGGCCCAATAGGTCACCCACGCGCTGCGGCCGATGCTCACGGCGTGTACTCGATGATCTCGCTCACCGCTTTGCCCGGGACACGCAGATCGAGCGTGCTGAAATGAGGCGTGCCGAGATCACTGATTTGCTGCGCCACGGTCGAGGCGGAGAGTTTCTGATCGGAGAAGATGACGTAGATGCGCGCCTTGCCCTCTTTTTTCGGAACGCGGAACCCCGTATGGCCTATCGCCACCCCCGGTGGGCAATCGAACGATTCGTTCTCTTCGTTCATGGTGAGCTGCCGAATCGGGCCCCGCTCCGCGATGCTGTAGACGAGGCAATAGGGCGGACTGCCTTCTTTGGGCACGAGCTCCACCAACTCTCCCGGCACTTCGCGAACCTCGACCCGATGCGCCACCGGAGGGGCGCGGGTCTCACAGCCGAGCAGCGAGCAACCTAGCAAGAGGGCGAGTCGGCGCGCGGCGATCATCGGCAGTTCAGGCAATGCCCTACACGGCTGCGACCGTCAAGACGAGCCAACCTGCGCGTTACGAGGTGGTGAGACGCGCCGTTTGCCGCCGCAAGCCTCGTAGCGGCACGAGGACGCGCAGGCGCTCGTCGCGCAGGTACAAGCCGAGCCAGGCGAGCACCCCGAGCATGATGGGCACGATACCTCCCCCGCCGTCGCCGATTCGCAGATGCGCGCCAAATGCAGCGCCGAAGAAGCTCGCCACCAAAATCGCGCCGAGCACGGCCGTGCGCGGAATCACGAACAGGAGCGCGCACAAAAGCTCGATGATGGCGACAGGTGTCATCATGCGCTCGGGCCATCCGAGTCGGTTGACCCAGGTCGCAACCATGTGCGGCGCATGCGCCAGCTTCATCGTCGCGCTGAAACCCATCATGAGGACGGGCAGCGCCGAGAGAACGCGCCCTCCCCATACGGCCGATTTTCTAGGCGTGGCAAGGGGACGAAACACGTGACCTGCGTGAACGTCAGAACTGGAAGTCACGACCGGATGCTCGCTTCCCACC
>DATHEQ010000118.1:0-2756 GCA_035318505.1 Polyangiaceae bacterium
GCGGATCGTCGCCTCGATGTCGTTCTTCGGCACGAGGTTCGCCGGTCCTGGCGAGAAGTCGAACCCGCCCAGCGGGACGGTCGACAGAAAGGTCGGCAGGGATCCGACGTCGAGGTCCTCGACAGCTTTTTGGACGTCGGCCGCCGAGTACTTGGAGTCGTAGTAGACGGTTCCCGTCAGGTCGACGAAGACGTCCGGCGCGGCTCTGGTGAGGCACGCGTCTGGCCTGAAAAAGCGCTTTGCAAGAGCTGCTTGGACCAGCGCAACGTCTGTCGGGCCAGCCGTCGCGTTGACGCCGGCAATGTAAACGTCGAACGTTCCCTGGTCACGTGGGTTCTGATCGTCGACCTCGACCTGTGTGACGGCGGGCGCTGCCTTGAGCGCGACCGCGACGACGCCATCGCGGGTCAAACAGAGCGACAACAACGCCCACTTCGTTTCGTTGCGCAGCTTGAGCCGCGCGTCGCTCTCCGCATCGATGCCGAGACGCGTGAGGGTGTCGCTGGTCACGGTAACGCCCGCGTATGTCGTCGCCATGATGGTCGCGGTGCCGTCGGCGACGTTGCTTGCTTTGCCGGCCGTCTCCGCCTCGAAGAGCAGCGTGATGGTGCCGTCCGATGCCAGCAGCGCCGGGTAGGTGACTCCCAGGCCGGCAACGTTGCGGTAGGTACGCCCGGTGGGCTCCGCGATGAGGACGTCGCCGAGCCCGAACGTGTGCGGACCCTCGGTCGCCTCGCACGAAAGCGTGATGCTCCGCTGCGTCGCCACCGCTTCTTCGCGAACGTTGTCGTAGTGGCTCTTCGAGAAGCGCGTCAGCCCGTCGCCAGACGACGTCTCGTTCAGGCCGAGTTCTTTGAGGAAGACGGCCCACGCCGTGAGCTTCGACCAGATCTCGGCGCCGAGCTCCACGAGCGCGAGCCCGATCGCGCCCTCCTGCCAAGACGTCGCCGTGAAGCCGACGCTGTCGAGCAGGTCGAGCAGATCTTTCTTCACCCGAGCGCGGGATTCCTCGACGATCTGACTGTAGAAGATCGGCATCGGGTCACCCCGTCCTTTCCGCCGCGATGGCAGCGGCGTGCGTTGCGTCCACGAGCGTGTCCATGGCTCGCCGCAGCGCGGCCAAGTCGTGCGCATGGATCGTGACAATTCCACGCGAGGGGCGGTAGTCGCCAAATCGACTGCGGTACCAGATATGAAGAGCGAGATGGAACTCGCCCCTCCACTCGGTCTCGCCCTCCATACGCGCGCGCGTAAGTTTGAGCCGGAGTTGCTCTCGGCCCCCTTTGCGCTCGACGGCGCCGAGAAGCGTTTCCTCGTATTCGATGACGGCGCCGTCAGGGCGCGTCTCGGAGCGAACGATGCCGCGCTTCATTGGCCCTCGAGCTTGCGAAGTGTTTCATATCCGGCGAGGCGCGCGCCGCGCGTCTTCGCCGCTGCGATGGCGGCGCGGGCGCCTTCGATCATGCCCTGGTGCAGGGCCTTGAGGCGTTCGGCCTCCGCGGGTTTCTCCGTCAGCATCTTCGCGCGTTCTGCGAACGTGTACTCGTTCCAGCTCTTCGAGCGCTCCTCGTACGGGCATTCGAGGACGGAACCATCGGCGACGAATGTGACAGTCCGGATACGACCGGCTTCGAGCTCGGCGCCGAGCTTTGGATCCTGCTGTTTCATCGCAACGACGATGCCCGTCCACTCCGCGCCGGTGGCGACTCGGGTGACGGGTGCGGCCGGGTTGGCAGGCGCGGAGGACGCGACAGGAACGACGCGCGCGCTCGAGCGCATCGCCACGGGCTCGCCGATTACGCTGGTGGAGGAGTGACGTGATTGGGGCTTTGGCGGGCTGCCTGCGGCGACCCACTCTCGATGCGTTGCAAATTGTGTCCAATGGCTCATGCTCAAACTCCTTGTCCCAAAACCGAGAACGCAAACGCCGGCGACGTGCCGCCGATCGTCCATATCGGCCGAACGAATCGATGGCATGGACCGACGACTTTCCACTCGCTCGAGACGCCCGTCTTTTGCGCGAACGTGGCGATGACGGTCCACGCCGCGCCGTCGGGGCTGTGCTGCACGACGACGTCGAGCGTCGGTGCGGCGCCGCCCACCGCGACGACATCGAGCTTGAGACGCAGGGTGCCGAAGCGCTCACACTCGAGCGGCTGCCCAACGGCCATACCGGTCCCCGTTGACGTGTGAGTATCGTACGGCTCGCCCCAGCCAACATCGTTGAGGCGCGGTGGCTTCAGTCGAACGTTATACATGGTTAAAGTCCTTTCGGTGGTCGTGCGGTCACGGTGAATGCGAAGAGCGGCGAGCCCTCGTCGCGATAAGTGCGAAAGATGGTGTTGCTGAACCGGGGAAGATTTCCGGTGCCGGGCAGGAGCTGGCACCGCGCCAGTGCGCCCCCACCCGCGTTTTGCACGCGAACGGTCTGGTAGCCGGGGCTCGTGGTGGGCTTGAATGCCGTGACGATCCCGTGGCCGGTCAGGACGTCCACAAGCAAGATCGTGCCGGCGGGGAGCTCCGTGACTTGCAGCACGAATTCGGCGTCGAAGTCGCCGTCGCCGAAGCACACGCACCGGTTCACGTGGTCCCCGTCAGGGTGCGGCTCGACGAGTACGAACTCTCCCGGAATCTTTTTCATCGGCGCTCCTACTTGACGCGTGAGTTGATCTGCATCGGCAGGTGGACCTCGAAAACCATCAAGAGCTGATTGCCTTGCTCGTGAACGACGAGGCGCGCGAATCGGTCGCTGGCGC
>DATHEQ010000119.1:0-11163 GCA_035318505.1 Polyangiaceae bacterium
CGACGTACATCTTCGATCAAAGCGCGTTGCGCACCTACAATCTCATCGTCAGCGATGCCGATCTCGCCACCATCGACGCCAACCCAGCCGCGGAACAAACCGTACCCGGGATGCTCGAATTCGAGGGCAAGCAATATGGTCCCCTCGGTGTTCGTTACAAGGGAAGCGTGGGCGCGTTCAACCCGCCTTGCATGGCCGCGCTCGGCGGGCGGCTCGGCCCGAAAACCGGTAAGTGCTCGGTCAAAGTGGTGTTCGATCACATCGACGACGACGCGCGTTTCTTCGGTCTCAAAAAGCTCAATTTTCACTCCATGAACCGTGACGTCTCCTTGCTGCGCGACCGGCTGGGCTACAGCCTGTTCCGTGACATGCGCATCGCGGCGCCGCGGGCCGTACACGCCCGACTGCTGTTCAATGGTCGCCTCGAGGGGCTCTTCGCGGTCGTCGAGCAGGTCGACGGACGTTTCACGCGCAGTCGCTTCAACGAGGGGGGCAATGGCAATGTTTACAAAGAAGTCTGGCCCCTTCACGAGGCGGCCACCGTCTATCTCGCCGCCCTCGAGACGAATACCAAGGAAAGCCCGTCCGTCGAGCGCATGCTCGCCTTCAAGCACGCAATCGATGAGAGCGCCGAGGCCATTATCGACTTTCTCGATCGAGACTACATGGCCCGCTACATCGCGGTAGATCGCGTCACCATCAACGATGATGGCGCGTTTCACTTCCGGTGTTTACCGGGCGGGCAAGGCGACAATTCGAATAGCGCGAATCACAACTACTATTGGTACGAAGCCTCTCATGCCCAGCGCTTTTGGTTGGTTCCTTGGGATCTCGACAATAACTTCGACAATCGGACTACCGTTCACATCGCCTCCGATTGGATGGCGGAGAGCGACTGCATTTGCGACGGTTTTGGCCAGCGGGCCCCCGCCTGCGATCCGCTCGTCCGACATTGGGGCACCTGGCGCGTCGACTACGAGCACGTTGTCGACGAGTTCCTGGAAACTGCGTTCAGCACGAGCAATGTCGACGCCAAGCTGGCGGCCTGGCTTTCACAGATCGAAGCCGCTGCTCTGGAAAGCGCCGGTCTCAACGGCGCCCCGACTGCGGACGCCTGGCGGATTGCCGTCGATGAACTGCGAGGCAAGATCGAAATGGCCCGGGCGCACCGCGGATATCCTTATTGAGTTTCTTCGCTAGATTGCAAGCCGTGAAGCCGCTGACTCCCGCCGACCTCGAAGCACTCACCACGCGGACGATCGCGCACTATGACGCCGCCGCAGAGGCTTTCGAGGAGGGAACGCGCGCGCACGATGTCTCCCAGAACTACGCGGCTTTGCTGGGAGCGATCGAAGGCCGACCACCCTTTACGCTCCTCGATTTCGGCTGCGGTCCTGGCCGCGATCTCGCCTACTTCCGGTCGCTCGGGCACGAGGCGGTGGGGCTCGATGGGTCGGCGCGTTTCGCGGCGATGGCGCGCTCGACGACAGGCTGCGAAGTGATTCATCAGGACTTTCTTCATCTGTCGCTGCCCGAGGCGCGCTTTGACGGCATCTTCGCCAACGCATCCCTTTTTCACGTGCCGACGCAGGAACTCGCGCGCGTTCTCTCGGCGCTGTGGCACTCGCTCGTACCGCGCGGCGTCTTGTTCTGCTCGAACCCGCGCGGAAGAGACACGGAAGGATTTTCTGGCGAGAGGTACGGCGCCTTTCTCACACACGACACCTGGAGCGCGCACGTCGCGTCCGCGGGATTCAGCGAGATCACCCACTACTATCGCCCCGCCGGGAAACCTCGCGAGGAACAGCCCTGGTTGGCGACAGTTTGGCGCAAGGAAACCGGGAACACCGCGCGAATTTTCGCCAAACCGATAGGGAAGTAAATCCCATAGACCCGGGTCCGCTCGTTGCAGCCCACCGCGGACGCGCGTATGACGGCACTCGACGGATCGATGACTCATATTGTCGACAATCCAAGGGAGATCAGCGCCTTTCCCCAACGCACAGACGTGTTGGTCGTCGGCGCGGGGCCCACCGGGTTGAGCCTCGCTTGTGGTCTCGCCCGGCGGGGCATCGATCACGTCGTGATCGACCACGCGCCGCAAGCAGCAGCCAACGCCCAGGCGTCCGTCGTGGATGCGCGCACGTTAGAAGCGCTAGAGAGCATCGACGCCAGCCGGCATCTGGTCCGCCGAGGCGTCAAAGCTACGCATTTTGCTCTGCGCGATCGGGATGACGAGCTGTTCACGGTTGATTTTTCGGAGCTGGCCACCAGGCATGGCTACGCGTTGATGGTCCAGGAGAGCACTGCCGTTAGCGTCCTGTCGGAGCGGCTCGCTTCCTATGAGTCTTCGGTCCTGCGTCCCGTGACGGCAGTGGGGCTGGAACAGGATGCCGACGGCGTCACGGTCGAGCTCTGGGACGGAAGCACTTTGCGATCCGGGAGTCCCTCGCGGAGGACGATCTTTGCGCGCTACGTCGTCGGATGTGACGGCATGCACAGCCAGATACGCAGCGCGCTCGACATTCCCTTCCTCGGCCCGCGGCATGCGGCATCGTTCATCATGGCCGACGTTCGCATACGATGGCGGCTGCCGCGTTCGGACGTTCAGCTCTTTTTTTCCGAGAACGGCCTGCTCATCGTTGCGCCCCTTCCGGATGACCGGTACCGCATTCTGGCGGCCGTCGATGAAGCCTGCGAGTTTCCCGGGCTCGAGGACGTGCAAGAGCTTCTCTCGACGCGCGGCCCGCGAGCGTCACCTGCGGTCGTGCGCGACCTCGTATGGGGCACAGGCTTCCGCAGCCATGACCGGCTCGCCACGCATTATCGCTCCGGACGCGTTTTTTTGGCAGGCGACGCGGCCCACGTGCACAGTCCGGTCTGCGGACAGGGAATGAACGCCGGTATTCAAGACGCACTGCACCTCGCCGACAAGCTCTCCGACGTGCTCAAAGGAATCGCCAACAGCTCCGTCCTCAATCAATACGAAAGCGAGCGCCGCCCCGTGGTGAACGCCGTCGCTCGAGTGACGCGTCGTATGAGTGGTATCGCAACGATGCGCGGTCGCATGGGGCCGAGGATTCGCAACCGTGTGCTGCGCGCGATCGGTGTCCTCCCCACCTTCCGCCGAGAGCTCGCACGACGGCTCTCTGGGCTCGAGTGGTCACCGAGATCCCGCGGCAGACCGGCTACGAGCAAAGTGTTGCGCGCAGCGACCGTCATTCTGATGGCACTGCTGCTTTTGTACAGCGTCGTGCTGCTTGCCTCGGCGCGGCGCTGAGGTAGCATCGGGCTCGAGCTTTGGTCATGTCTATTTGCGACTACGACGCTGCGCGCGAGTTTCGCCATCGCGCCGCGGGCCTCGCCAAAGGGCGGAACGCTCTGGCTATTGCGTTCTATGTCTTTCTCGCAGGAGGGCTGTCGTCAATCGTCGCCTGCAGCCCAGAAGCGACCGGATCGCCGACCGTCGTGCCTCCGGAGGGTGGCGCGACCGCGGATGCGCAAAGCGAAAGAGCGCCCGGCGCGGAGTCGGGAAGCGACGGCCCGTCTCCGCAATCCGATTCGACGATGTCCGACGCGACAACCGATAGGGGGCGCGTCCCCGACGCAGCGCGGGGCGACGCCCAAGACACGTCATCGCCGGCCGATGCGACGATCGGCGATGCACGGGACGCGTCTTTGACCGATGCGTACACAGAGGCCGATTCACCAGAGGAGAAACCCAGGGACGGACCGGCGGAAACTTCGGACATCCGACCATCCGACGCCACGACCGTGCCCGGCTGCGACATTGCCGCGTCGCATGCACATGCTGATCGTGCTCTCGCCGATTTCCTGCTCGGCTTTTGGAATGGCGGAAATCAATACATCGACGCGGCCGAGCCGACCAATGGTCAATCCACGGGGTATTGGACTTATGCCCAAGCATTCGACGCGCTGCTCGACGGCGTCGAGCGCACCGGCGGTCGTCACTTCGGCGGCCTGGTGCGAAGCTTCACCTTGGGGCAGGACGCCCGAGGCTGGTCATCGGACTACTACGACGACGAGAACTGGATGGCACTCGCGCTGATGCGCGCTTTCGATGGAACGAACGACCCCGTTTATCTCGATCGCGCTGCCACCTTGTTTCAAGACATCAAGAACGCATGGGACAGCACGAGCCCCCGTCCCGGCGGCATCTGGTGGGATCGCGCGCATACGCAGAAGGCAACCGCTTCCAACGCCGGCCCGGTCATCACCGGGGCGCGACTCGCGAGCAAAACCGGCGACGCGACGCACCTTATGTTCGCGCGCAGCGTTTACGACCACTGGCTCGCCACCATGGTCGACGCGACGACGCACCAAGTCGCCGATCACGTCAATCCCGACGGCACGGTCGTGCGCTGGCAGTTCACCTATAACGAAGGGCTCATGATCGGCGCAGCCGTCGAGCTCTACGTCGCGACGGGCGAAGCGCGCTACCTGAGCGACGCACACGCCATCGCGGCGGCGATGATCCGCAACGAGACTCGCCCCGTGGCGGCGGGTTCCATTCTCTTCGATGGCACGAACAGCGGTTGCGCCGGCGATTGCGCGCAGTTCAAAGGAATTGGCTATCGCTACTTGGCTGCGCTCTTTCGTGCGGATCCGAGCCACAGCGAATATCGTCCAGTGCTCGAAGGCAGCGCGGCCGCGCTGTGGACATTGGCGCGCGATACGGGTACCGGTTTGTTTTCCGTCGACTGGGCCGGGCCGCCACCGGCAGCCGCCATCACCGGGCAACAGAGCTCCGCGGTCATGGCGCTCAACCTATTCGCCGCGCTGTGCGGCGCTTATCCGGGTGACGCGTCCGTCGGGTACGAAGCGGAGGACGCGCTGATCGACCACGTGGCGCTGGAAGCAACGCATGCGGGCTTTTCAGGATGGGGCTACGTCGCGGCATGGGCGGCGGACAAACAATCGGTCGAATTTACGGTGCAAGTGCCGACGGCAAGCAATTACCGCGTGCATTTCGACTACGCAGCTGCCGACGGGGACGCTACCCGCACCCTTCTGGTGAACGGAGTCGCTGTTTCGCCGCCGGTGCTCTTTCCGGCGACGGGATCTTGGGACGTATGGGCGGACGCCGGGCCGACGGTCGCTCTTCGCGCGGGGACCAACAGCATCAAGATCGCCTATGACGCCGCGGGCGGCAGCGCCAAGTACCTCAACTTGGATCGGATGAGGCTTACCGCAGCGCCTCAGCGTTAGCGCCGCGCATGTCGCGAGTCGCACCACGCCGACTTGCGGGTGGAGGACACGCGGACGCATAGCCTGAACACATGGTCAGGTGTAGCCTGCTCCTTTGAATGGCTCTCGCGGCACCGCGGCTTTGCTGTTTGGACCTCGACACATTCTTCGTGTCGGTCGAGCGGCTTCTCGATCCGCGTCTGATGGGCAAACCGGTCGTCGTCGGCGGGCGCCCGGGGCAGCGCGGGGTCGTTACCTCGGCGAGCTACGAGGTGCGCGCACTCGGCGTAAGGTCGGGGATGTCCCTGAAGCGCGCGTTCGAGCTCGCGCCGAAAGCTATCTACCTGCCCACGCGACACGGCCTGTACGGAGACTACGCGGTTCGCGTACGTCGGATTGCGGAGGGGTACACGCCCGTTTCGCAGGTTGCCAGCATCGACGAGATGTTCCTGGATTTCTCCGGCTGCGAGGAGCTCTATTTTGCACCGGGGGACGCCGGGCCGGATTTCACGATCGAGCGCGTCGTCCGCAAACTCACCGATGAAATCGAAGCGCGCGTCGGCTTACCGTCGAGTGCCGGCATCGCAACGAGCCGCTCCATTGCGAAAGTAGCGAGCGGCCTGGCAAAGCCACGTGGCGTGCTGCTCGTGCGGGCGGGCGGAGAGATGGCGTTTCTAGGCCCGCTTTCCGTGCGAAAGTTGCCAGGGATTGGGCCGGTGGCGGAGCAGAAACTGCATGCGATCGGATTGACGACGCTGGCCGACGTCGCGAGTGCCCCCCTTGCGACGCTGCGACCCATTTTTGGAGCGTGGACCACGTCGATCCAGCAGAGCTGCCGCGGCCAAGGCGGGCACGAGCTGGGTCGCGAGCGGCCGGCGTTCCAAGAGCATGATCCGGCCGGCATCGACGTGGGCACGATCTCGAACGAGCGCACCTTTCGCGAAGACGTTCGTGACCCGGCCTGCATCGAGTCCATGCTGTGCACGCTCTGCGAACGCGTGTGCTGGCGCGCCCGCAAGCGCGGCATGAAGGCGCGGACCGTCACCCTCAAACTGCGCTACGCGGATTTCGAGACGCTGCAGCGCTCGCGCACCATCACGCCCACCTGCTCGGAGCTCGAGCTCTATCCGGTGATACGCGAGCTTTTCGAATGCGCGCGAGCGCGACCCACGCCGATTCGACTTCTCGGCATTTGCCTCTCCCATCTGCGCCGTTACGACGAACAATTGTCCCTTTTCGACGACGGCGAACCTCTCCATCGCGCGATGGACGGCATCCGCGAACGGTACGGATACGACGCTCTGCGTATCGCCGAATCACGCCGAAACAGATGAACGTCGGAGAGCTATCCCTCAGTACGGAGCCGGCATTCCGAACGCGTACGCCAAAGGCGCCGCAGCGCCCTGGTGCGCGGCACAGTAGTTATCGCGCGCGCCGCTCGACGACAGCGGCGGAATGTAGGCGTTGGCAAGCGCGAGCGAACGCGCCTCGACCGCGGCTGCCGTCTCGATCTCCTGCGCGACCAGAGAACGGGCCGCCGCCGTGGGCGCGATGACGAGCAGCTCGGCGTTGCGCCATGCGAGCTCGCGCCACGCGACGAGCAACTGAAGAAGTGCCGTGTAGCCCGTTCCGTAAGGGGTCCGCACGTTGATAGTGGCAGGATCGAACCGCGCACCAGCTTCGAGCAGGAGCGGCTCCATCACGACATTGAGAAACTGGTTCACCTTGTCGTGATCCGCCTTTCGACTCGTCCCGTCCGGTGCAACGAGACCGATGGCCGCCAGCACGAAGGCGAGATCGCGGTTGACGTGAGCATTCATGCCCAGCAGAAGGCTGCCCGAGCCGGACACTTGGCGATGGGCCGCGGCGTCGAAGGCGATGAGCCACGCCTCGGGAACGCTCGTCCGCCGCCCGGCGACGTAGTCGTCGTAGCTACGGAAATAATACTTTGCAAACACCGCATCGTAGTGATTCATCCACGCCACGTCGCTGAAGAAGCCGGACTGCTCGGCGGCCCACTGGTAGGTCTGCGTCGTGCGAAGGTACGCGAGCGCGAAGACCGCATCGTGATGACACGCGCGCCCCAGCGGCTCGAAGCGGCGTCGCATCTCTTTGATCGCCGCGTCGATGCAAGCCGGCCGGCCGGCCACGCAGTCATTGGCGCTGCTCGGAACGTAAACGTCCGTCAATCCGGGCAATAGCGAAGCCCAATCGATGAACAGAGGCGGATCCGCACGAGCGGAGCGCGCCGGCGCTGTCGTCAGAAGCGCGCCTCCCATGAAGGCGATGAAGAGCGGCCACCATCGCCGGGCGATGGGCCGTGCGCGAGTTCCTGAGAGCGTCATAGGAGTCATAGGACCAGTGTTGGATTCCCGTCGCAAGGGTACATCAGCCCGCGGTCCGAGCACCGCTACGTCCGTCGCGGATTCGAAGTGTTCGGAGCACGCGTTCGCATCGCGCCGCAGGATCCGTTAACCGCGTGCGGCTACGCGGCGAACCGGACAGGCTGAGCGAATCGCTCGTCATCCCAAGCTCGAATCGGCTGGCTGCACGTCATGAAGGGCCTGCGCAGCTGGGCGCTCCGACCTTGTATTCAGACGCGGGATGATTATGTAAGCGCGCTGGCTCGAGGCACGGCCACAAGCCATCGACGACGGCATATTGCCGCACGTCCGATGAGAACGCCCCGTGGACGGAGCCCTTGGCGAACCGCCAGCGCGAAGATGCAAAAGATCACACGCAAATACCAGTCTTCTGGCAAACGTCCGAATCGAGCAACCACTTTGCCCACCCGTCCCTCCCAAGAGAAGGTGCACGGCTACAGCGCCGAGAAAAGCTACTTTCGGCATCTCGACGACGCTGTCCTCACCCAAGAACGCGAAGTCGAGGTCGCCAAAGCCATCAAGCGGGCCGAACGCGCTCTACTCGGGCGCATCGTGTGCTCACCGGTGGCCGTCGAGGAGCTCGCGTTGGCAGCGAGCGAGCTGCGCCAGCCCACCATTGCGATCAGCGATTTCGCCCGACCGAGAGACGGCGAACATAGCGAGGAAAAGCGCGCTCGCGAAGAGCTCGTTGCCGTAACCGGCAGCGCCGCTCGCTGCCTTCCTGGGCCCCGGGAGGCGGGAGTGGCAGGCACTCGAGCTCGGCGCCTCGCGCGCGCCATCCTTGTTGAGAAGCTGGCGACGTACCAGTTGAGCTCGAAGCTCGTCGATCGGATTTTGCGGCGCCTCGACGCCGCAGAGGAGAGCGAGCCATCCCCATCCGATGTGCGCTCGCACGATACTGCCACCGCGATTCGACGAGCTCGACGTGAATTGGCCGCGGCGCGTGGGGAGCTCATCCGCTCGAACATGCGTCTCGTGGTTTGGATGGCCAAGAAGTACCTGAACCAGGGGCTGCCGCTCCTCGATCTCGTGCAAGAGGGCAATCTCGGGCTCATGAGGGCGGCGGATAAATTCGACCATGAGCGCGGCGTTCGATTCAGCACGTACGCGGGCTGGTGGATTCGCCAATCGCTGCACCGAGCTCTTTCCGATCACTCTCGCGTCATTCGCATGCCCGTCTATATGCTCGAGCTGAAGCACAAGCTCGCACGAACGCGGCAGGAATTTTCGCAGGAGTATGGGCGCGAGCCGACGCCGGACGAAGCCGCAGAGCGGACCGGGATGTCGATGGCGCAACTCGACGAGCTGCGGCGAAGTCCGAAGCAGCCCGTCAGCATGGACGCGCCGCTCGGGCCGGACAGCGACTCCAGGTTGAGCGATGTCGTGCCCGACCAGGACGCGACGTCCGCGATCGAGACCATTTCCCGCCAGCGCCTGCGTAAAGACGTGCGGCGGATTCTGGACAAGCTGACGTCGCGCGAACGCGAAATGCTTCAACTACGTTTCGGAACGGACCAAACGGACGGGATCACGCTGCAGGAGATCGGTGAGCAATTCTCCCTTTCGCGCGAACGCGTCCGGCAGATTGAGCAGGAGGCGCTCGGGAAGTTGCGCAAGCACGCGGAATCCGAGGATCTCGGGGCCTACTTGTCTGGCTGACAACCCAGCTGCTAAAAGCGGCGGGCCAGCACGGTCGACCGTAAGGCCCGCCCTCCGACGGCGCGTTCGTATTAGAGTGAGGATTCGATGAACGATGACCAAAAAGACGGGGGCGCCGCGAAAGGCCAGGTACATCCCGATTCCGGCTTGACGGCCGCCCAGGCGGAAGAGCTGCGCCGCGCGCTCAGCGAGCGACGCCGGGCGCTGACGGGCGACGTCGCCGACCATATGGAAATCGGACGGTTCAGCGGCGAGCGCGTGGCGGAAGCGGAGGAGGCAGCGGCCATCGATGCCCAGCAATCGACGATGATTGAGCTCGCAGAAGCCGAGCGAAACCTCTTGGCCAAGATCGAACGTGCGCTACGCAAATTCGACGATGCGAGCTACGGCGTATCCGAAGAATCGGGCGAGCCGATTGGGTTCGATCGGCTGCGGGCCATCCCCTGGGCCACGCTCAGCGTGCGCGATCAAGAGCTCCGCGAGCGCGAACAACGAGGGCGGGGGCGCTAGCCAAGCGGCCGAGTGCGCGCATTGCACGATGGTGCGCCGCCAGCGCGGCACCACGATTGCAGTGCAGTGGTGAACGCGCATGAAAGCCCAACCTCATACGAAGCCCCCCGCGGAAGCGCCGAAGCCGCCCGCTTCGGCCTCGGCGCGGACGACTCCCCGCGAGCCCGAGCGCGGCTTGCGCGAAGCCTACGAAGGATCCTCCTGGGGCCCGGATCGTCGGCCCGAACCGCCCTATCCCGAGCAGAAACTCGACGGTACCGGTGACGAGACCCAGCTCGAGCCGCGCCCCGCTACCACGCGCCGAAATATCGGGCAGCGGGGAGCTCGAGGGCAAAGTGGCGCTCATCACCGGCGGCGATTCGGGAATCGGCCGCGCGGTGGCCGTCCTCTACGCACGTGAAGGCGCCGATGTGGCGGTTGCGTATTTCAGCCATGACACCGACGCGGAGGAGACGAAGCGCGCCGTCGAAGACGAGGGGCGCCGCTGCGTCCTCTTGAAGGGCGATATCGGCGATCCGGCGTTTTGCCAACGAGCGGTCGCGGATACGACCGAGCAACTGGGGCACCTCGACATCGTCGTGAGCAACGCCGCCTTTCAACAGCGCGTCGACGATCTCGAAAAGCTCTCCGTCGAGCAGATCGAGCACACGTTTCGAACTCCGCCGTCGCATCCGACGGTACAGCGTGGTTCCGGCGCAGGATCGCAGCACTGCAGCAGACACACGACAAAGACAGCGGCGAAGCTCTTCAGCGTACGCATGGAGGCACGCTAGCTATTTTCGGCGCCGCCTCGCAGAGAAGATCTTTACAATCGGGCGCTGAATCGAGCTCATCCCCCCAACCACGCGTCGATCCGCGCTTTTTCTTGCGCCGGCAATTCGCCGCCGAGCGATGCATGTGCATCGAGCAGATCGAGCAACTCGAGGCGTTCCATCGAGTCGTTCACGTCGGCCTGGGACGCGGTGATGACGGCCAGCAACGCTGGGCAGGCGGCGGGATCACCGTAGTCGGTGAGGTACATTGCGGCCGCTCGCGGATGGACGGTCAGCAGATCGAGAAGGGCAGAGAGAATACGGCCGTCGCGGACGCCCAGCACCGAGAGGATGCAGCAGAGCGATTCGGCCGTGTCTGTGTCTTTGATCGTGCGCGCGAGGGCCGCCAGCGTGGGCTCCAGCGCGAGGCTACCGAATTTGGGCAGGCACTCGACGACTTGATCGTGGATGGGTTCGTCAGAAGGCGTGCCTTCGACGATCTTCAACAGCGGCTCGACGGCTGCGGGCTCGCGGAGCTTCGCCAGCAAATCCACCGCGTGAAAACGGGCCCATTCCCGGTTTTCGTGTTGCTGGCCGCAGTCGGTGCAATTTTCGGGCGCGCTCGGATCTTCGTCCCCTTCGGCGGCGGC
>DATHEQ010000120.1:0-11942 GCA_035318505.1 Polyangiaceae bacterium
CGCCTGGGGCGGCTTCGTCAACGTCTTGAAGTGGGATTTTGCGCTGATGGCCAAGCGCTACCGCAAAGACATGCGCGGGTTCGGCCCCGGCATGATGGCGTATTTCGTCAAGGCGGCCATGGTCGACCGCAAGATCCCCGCCTTCCTCGAGTCACCGGTCACGGAGCTCATCGTCGAAGAAGGCGTCGTGGTTGGCGTGCGCACGCGGCGCAACGGCAAAGATTTTTTGGTGCGCGCGCAGAAGGGGGTCGTCCTCGCGGCCGGCGGTTACGACTGGAACCCGGAGATGGCGAAGTACTTCGAACAGCTACCCGAGTGGCAGTCGATGTGTCAGCCAAGCGTCGGCGGCGACGCCATGGTGCTCGGGGGCGAGCTCGGCGCTCAAGTGGCGGCCGTACCACCCTGCAATCTCGGGCTCTTCTACGGCTACAACATCCCCGGCGAAGAGCAGGAGGGAAAGCCGCTCTGGCGCGGATCGTGGGAAGGCGGGTTTCCGCATGCGATCTGGGTCAATCGCGCCGGCCAGCGCTTCGGTGACGAGTCGTTCTATCGCGATTACTTGCCGAAGACGCGCGCGTGGGACGGCGCCGCCCAAACGCAGCCCAACTTTCCGCCGTATCTCATCTTCGATACGAACTTCCGGGAAAAATATCCGCTCGGCACCTTTCTCCCTGGACAGGAGATTCCCGAAACGGTCGCCATGTGTGCGGCGACATTGCGCGAGCTCGCGGGCAAGCTCGGCATCGACGCTGCGGGTCTCGAAGCAACGGTGGCCCGATTCAATGCCTTCGCCACCGACGGTGTGGACAAGGACTTCGGCCGCGGCACCTACCCATGGGCCGCGATGATGACGGGCGACATGACGCGCCCAAACCCGAACCTCGGTCCACTCGATAAGCCGCCGTTTTACGGGATGCGCCTGCGCGTCGCGAGCGTGGGAATCAACTCTGCTGGGCTCAAGACCAATGGCGATGCGCAAGTGATGCACGTGCGTGGCCGCCCGATCCCCGGCCTCTACGCGGTGGGTAACTCAGCCGCGCCGCTCGATATCGGCGCCGGCTACCAAAGCGGTCTTTCGAATTTGCGTGGAATGGTGGGCGGGTACCTTGCGGGGCGGCACGCCTCTTCGCGTTAGGTCGCGCGCGGTATCGATAGAAAGCTCGAACATGGATTTTTTCAAGAAGAAGCGACAGTGGGACAAAGAGACGGACGTGCTCGTCGTCGGCTCCGGCGGCGCCGGGCTCGTTGCCGCTCTCATCGCGCGCGATGGCGGAGCGAGCGTGATCGTGCTCGAAAAATCGACGACCGTGGGCGGGACCACGGCCGTGAGCGGCGGCGTGGTGTGGGTGCCGACCAATCATCACATGGCCGACGTGGGCATTGCCGACTCTCGCGAAGAGGCCCTCGTCTACATGAAGCGTTTGGCCGACGGACGCAGCGAAGACAAGCTGATCGAGACGTACGTCGACCAAGCACCGGCGATGCTGCGCTTCGTCGAGAAGGTTGCCGCGATCCCCTTCACGGCGCTCGCTCGTTACCCGGACTACCACCCCGAGTTTCCGGGGGGCAAACCGGGTGGTCGCTCGCTCGACCCGGGCCTCTTCGATTCGAACGAGTTGGGTGATTGGAAAAAGCATCTCCGCAAAAGCCCCATCTTCGGAATGACGGCGATGTCGGTGACCGAGGCCACCGATTGGGGCGTCTTTTCCAATCCGCTGAAGCTCCCCTTCAAGCTGCTGGCCGAGCGCTATTCCAAGGGATACGTCTGCTACGGCGCGGCGCTGGTCGGCAAGATGTTGAAAGCGCTGCTCGATCAAAGTGTGCTTCCGCTGCTTGGCGTCGCCGCGCGTGAGCTCATCGTCGAGGAGGGGCGCGTCATCGGCCTTCGCGCCGAACAAGGGGGACGCGAGATCAACATCCGCGCCAAGAAAGGCGTCGTTCTCGCCAGCGGCGGGTTCGAGTGGAACGCGCAGCTCGTGCAACAGTTCTTGGGCGGCGTCGTGACGCACCCCAATAGCCCGCCCGGTAACGACGGGGACGGCCTCAGGATGGCCATGAGCGTAGGCGCCGACCTCGGCAACATGAACGAGGCCTGGTGGTGCCCTTCCGTCGTGATCCCGGGCGAAGAGTACGACGGGCGACAATTGAACCGCGGCGACTTCGCCATCCGATCCATGCCGCATTCCATCATCGTCAATCGGCGCGGTCTCCGGTTCGTCAACGAGGCGCAAAACTACAACGACCTCATGAAGCCTTTCTTCGCCTTCGAGCCGAACGCCTACGAGCGCCCCAATTTACCGGCGTACCTCGTGCTCGATCAGGCATTCCTCGAGAAGTATGCCCTCCTCACCATCATGCCCGGCCAAAAGCCGCCGGATTGGCTGCCGCGCGCGGACACCCTCGAAGAGCTGGCGCGCAGAGTAGGGATCGATCCGGCGGGGCTCGCCGCGACCGTGGCGCGCGTCAACCGCTTCGCCGAGCAAGGGGTCGACGAGGATTTTCGCCGCGGCGACAGCCTCTACGACAAGTTCTATGGCGATCCGCAGCACGAGCCCAACCCGAATCTCGGAGCTTTGAGCAAGCCGCCGTATTACGCGCTGCAGGTGCACCCCGGCACCATCGGCACCAAAGGCGGCGCGCGCGTCACCGTCGACGCGCAAGTGCTGCGCGCCAGCGGAGGGCCGATTGAAGGCCTTTACGCGGCGGGCAATGTGATCGCTGCACCGGCCGGGTCCGGTTACCCGGGAGCCGGCGCGACCATCGGGTCGGCCATGACGTTCGGGTACCTGGCCGGGCGCCACGCCGCGCGGCAAAAGACGCCTTAGCTCGCGCGGGGCCATCGTTTCGAGCTAGTCCGAGGAGAATCCGCATGCCGGAAGTCGAGTACAGCACCGTCGTGAACCTGCCGCCCGAGAAGGTCTGGGACTTCGTCAAGGACATGAACAATTGGGCGCCGTTTCTCACCGGCTACCAGAAGCACGAGATTTTGAGCGAGACCGACTCCATTTGGACGCTCAAGGGGGACGTCGGCGTCCTCGCGCGCACGGTCGAGCTGAAAGCGCACATCACGGAGTGGAACGGTCCCGAGCGCGTCTCGTTCACGCTCGCGGGTATCAACGAGCTCGTCGAGGGGGGCGGCACGTTGTTCATGGGCCCCTACGTGCCGGCCGCGGGCGGAGCCGCGCCGATCGTGAAGCGACCACCTTTCTTCCGGCGCATCATCGACGCGATCTTCCGGTTTTTCTTTCGGCGCATGAATGGCCCGGCGCCCCAGCGCGAAGCGCGCGCGCTTCCCACAACCAACGGATCAGCCTCCAAGCTGCAGTTCGTCTTGAGAATGGATGCCGGCGGTCCGACCGGTCCGCTTGTGAATGCGATGCTCGGACCGGCGCTCTTGCCTGCAGCCGAGGACTTGGCGAACAAGATCGCCGCGCACTTGGAAAAGGGTTGAGAGCGCGCGGCCCTAGCGCGCGGGTACCTCGCTACGCGGCAATCTTCTGACGGCGGCGCGATCGCCGCCATCCGCTCGCGCCCACCAAGCCGAGCAAAAGACCCAGCCCCGTGAGACGTTGGCTACGGGCAGCGGTCGCCACCCGGCAGTTGCATCCGTCATCGCCTCCGCCGGTGCCGCCGGTTCCCGCGCCGCCAGTTCCTGCGCCGCCGGTTCCCGCGCCCCCAGTTCCTGCGCCGCCTCTCCCTGAACCACCCGCACCACCGGTCGATGAGCCATCGCCCGAACCCGCCGTGCCCGCCGCGCCCGAACGGCCACCTGAGCCTGTTCCACCCGATCCGCTCACGTCGCCATCCGCGCCTCCCTCAGGGACGCCGCCGCCCGCGCCCGCGCCGCCTTCTCGGCTGCCTGCGTCGGCCATCATGCAAGCCGCGGCATCGGGCGGCAGCGCAGGCGGTGGCATACCGCTGTCGCCACATGCCTCGAAACGAGTGCAGTCGACGTTCCAGTCGCAGGCGGTCACGGCGCGCCCCGAGCAGCAGTCGGGCTCTCCTTTCAACGCGGAGACGTCCATGATTTTCTTGAGGCCGGCGGCGGTAACGTTGTTCACATCACTTGCAAAGGAGATGTACGAGGTCATTCCTTGGGGCGAGCCGCAAACGTAGATGCCTTTGGCCGTCCAGGTGATGCACGTCGCCGACTCTTGGAAAACCGGTTTGGGCATCGCTCCGAATGCGTAATCGGCGCCGGTGCTCTTGTAGACCCCCATGACGTCGCGATCGACGTTGCGACCGCCCCCCTCCACCGGATCGCCGAACCCCGCCAGCACCGTTTCGCCATTGGGCGAAATCGCAAACCCATAGAGCTTGGCGCCGTTGCCATCGACGCCAGTGGGCTGGAGTACCGCCGTCCATGTCTGTCCGCTGTCTTTCGAGTAATAGAGCGTATCTCTGGCCAGGGTGGCGCCGACCCCATCGTCGATCCACGCGTCGGTGCGGACGAAAACCTTGGTGCCGTCGGTCGGGTGCACGCCCGCGATGTACGGGATCGAGTCGATGTTGGTGTTGGGAATCGGAGAGATCGTCCACGTCATCCCGTGGTTGGTCGAGTTCACAAAAACGCCGCTCTGCGGCACCGGGTCGAATGTGGTGAGGCCGGTCACCATGAGATGATTGGGGTCCTTGGGGTCGACATCGATCGTGTGGCCAACCACGATCGATGTGATCGCCGTGCCGATCGGGCCCCAGGTCGTGCCGCCGTCCGTCGTCTCGTAGACCTGCAATGCGCCGCCGCCCTTGGGCTGCGTGAGCGCGACCGCGATGTTGCGGTTGGACGGCGCGACGGCGAGGTCGAGGACCCCCGTGTTGGGGTCCTCGTAAGACTTCGCCCAGCCGCACGCCTGGTCATTCGATTTGGTGATCCGCGTCTGAACGCCCGCCAGCAGCGACTCGCCGGCCGTCAGGGCGAGCAGCGGGTCACCCGTGTACCCCGGATCGGCTCCCATCGGGGGCGGGTAGAGGGAAAACGCCGTTTCGCACACGTACGTCCAGTTTTTCCCGCCATCCTTGGTGGTCACGAGCCCATAGGTGGCGGCGAGAAGGATTCGGTTCGAATCGGAAGGGTACTCGAGGATGTGCTCCCCTCGCGGGAACCTCCCGTTCGCGTTTGCTTCCGAGGAGGTAAGACAGAACGTCATTCCAAGCGCTGCGGTCAGCGCGCACTTCATTCCTGAGCGTAGGTGCATGGCGCTTTTACGCTAAGCGGGCTCCGCCGCGTGCGCAAGCGCTTCCCTAGCGCCAACCCAGGGCCGAACGACGCAGCTCCGCACTGCGTCAACAAATTATCTAGAAAGTTACAGCGTGCGTGGTGAGCTCGAACTCACCCTGGCCAGCGCGGTGTCGTTTGCCATTGGCCGAAGTGCTCGGCGCCGCCCGATGTGACGAGGAGGACGTCTTCGATGCGAACGCCGAATTGGCCGGGCAGGTAGACGCCAGGCTCGTCGGTGAGTGTCATTCCCGGTTCGAGCAGCACTTCGCTGCCACCGTCGAAATAGGGATCTTCGTGGGTTTCGAGCCCGATCCCGTGCCCGAGTCGATGCGTGAACGTTTCGTATCCGGCGCCGAATCCGGCGCTGGCCAGGAGCGCCCGCGCGCCGGCGTCGACGCTGCGACATGGAGCGCCCGGGCGCGCGAGCTCGAACGCGCGGCGCTGCGCATCGCGAACGGCGTTCCACGCACGTTCGACTGGCGCGCTCGGAACCCCATCGAACACGAAGGTACGGGTGATGTCGCTCTGGTAGCCGTGCAAGCTGGCCCCGACGTCCATCAGCAGGAGATCGCCGCGCGCGAGCTTTGCTTCGCGGCCTTTTCCGTGCGGCTGCGCCGCCGCCGCGCCGATCAAGCAGACGTTCCACGCTCCTCGCATGCCGAGCTTTTCATGGACGCGATCGACGCGCGCGCCGATTTCGCCGCCCGTGAGCCCGGGCGTCAATGTCTTGGCCGTCTCGATGATGGCGTACTGCGTGAGCTCGTTGGCGCGTCGCAAAAGCGCCGCCTCGTGCGCGTCTTTTCGGGCCCGAAGCGCGACGACCGCCGCGTGGCCGGAGGTGAGACGATCGCGACCGATACGCTCGCCGAGCCGCTCCGCGAACATCCAGCGAAGCTGCGGCTCGATGAGGAGCTTTTCGATACGCCTCTCACGTAGCGCGGCTTCCAGCGCCGCATACGGATATTCGTGCTCCTGCCACGGCACCAAGTCGCCGCCCGGACCGTCGGGCGCGTCGAGGAGCAAGCGCGCCCGCGCTTGTTCGAACGCAGGGCAGATCCAGAAATGCGGCCCCTCCGCTGGCACGACCAGCGCAAAGAGCCGCTCCGATCGCCACCAGCTCACCCCCGTCAAGTAGGTCATCGTGGCTCCTCCTTCGAGAAGAAGCGCGCCGCCGCCCAGTTGATTCAGAATGCGTTGCAGCCGCGCTCGGCGTTCGACGCGTTCCTCCGGGCCGATGGGAGCGACGCTTTTCGACTGGTCGACGACGTAGGCAAAGAGCTTGGCGCTCGCGGCTTCCGCGGCGGCGCCCTCCTTCGAAACGGCAGCCCCTCCTTGTCCCGGCGCTGCCGCGACGGCTGCGGGCCGCCGGGGCGCGCACCCCGGCCATCCCAGTGTTCCCAAGGCACCGATCCCGCCCGCAAGAAACGTGCGCCGCGTCGACCCCCGGCCGCGCCCGGCCGCCCATTCATAGAACATGTTCTAGTTTCTCCCGTCTTCTGGCATACTGGCGACCATGGTTGCCGCCACTACCGAAGAGTTCGACTACATCATCGTGGGGTCGGGGTCAGCGGGCGGCGTGATCGCCGGCCGCCTCTCCGAAGATCCGAACACGACGGTGCTCGTGCTAGAGGCGGGCGGCACCGACCGCAACAAGTACTGCATGGTGCCGGGGATGATCTCGATCATCCACAGCATTCCCCAGGTGAAAAAGAGGTTCGATTGGGGCAATCACACCGCGCCCCAAGCTTTTGGCGCCGAGCGCCGCATTCCTTACGTTCGCGGCCGCGTGGTCGGCGGGTCCTCCTCGATCAACGGCATGGTCTACGTGCGCGGCAACCGGCAAAATTACGACGACTGGGAAGCCGAGGGCTGCAAAGGCTGGAGCTATACCGACGTGCTCCCCTCGTTCAAACGCTACGAAGATTGGGAGGGGGGCGAGAACGAGTACCGCGGCGCCGGCGGTCCGGTGCGCGTGACGGCCTCGAAGGATCTCACCCCCGCGTCGCAAGGTCTTTTGCAGGCCATCGCCGAAACATGCGGCGTGCCCAAGCTCGACGATTACAACGGCGCCTCGCAAGAAGGGGTCGGCCCTTGCCAGATGAACGCGCGCAATGGGCGCCGCTACGGATCATCGGAGGCTTATCTGCAGCCGGCGCTCGCCCGTCCCAACTTCCGCATGGAAATGGGCGCCGTAGTGGCGCGCGTCGTCATCGAGAAAAACCGCGCCGTGGGCGTCGAGCTACTCGTCAATGGCGGAAAGCGGCTCATCCGCGCGCGGCGCGAGGTCATCGTATCGGCCGGCGTAATGGGCTCCCCTCACCTGCTTCTTCTCTCGGGAATCGGCCCTGCTGGCGAGCTGCGTGCTCATGGCATCGAGCCCGTCGTCGATCTTCCCGTCGGTCGCAACCTCCACGACCACCTCTTCATGCCGCTCACTTTTCTCGCCCCTACCGCGATGCATCGCGGCACTGCATTTCATTTCTTCGGCGGCGTTTTGGCGGAGGTCTTCAAAGGCGACACCTGGTTCGCGCGGACGGTCTTCGACGTCATGGGTTTCGTGCGATCGAGCCGCGCCCGCCCCAACGTGCCGGACATCCAGATCCATTGTTTGCCCTGGGCCTACCCATCCCCCAATCAGGACAAACCGATTCGGCACATCGTCGACAAGCGCCCCGCGCTCACCATCATGCCGACGCTCATTTATCCGAAGAGCCGCGGCGAGGTGCGCCTGGTGTCGGGCGACCCGACCGTCGCGCCGCACATCGATCCCCATTTCCTGGAAGAGGCTGACGATCGCCGCCTGCTCTTGGAAGGGATCAACATGATCCGCGACATCGTGCGAAGCCCCCACATGAAAGACGTTATTTCCGCCGAGCTTCACCCCGGACCAAGCTTCTTCTCCGATCAGGCGATGGCGGCTGAGCTCCCCAACCGCATCCACACCGTTTATCACCCCGTCGGCACCTGTCGCATGGGTAACGACGAGCGCGCCGTGGTCGATCACGAGCTCAAGGTGCGCGGCATCGAAGGCCTGCGCGTCGCCGACGCCTCGATCATGCCGAGCGTCACCGGCGGCAACACCAACGCGCCGACAATGATGATCGGCGAGCGGTGCGCCGAGCTCTTGCGCGCCGCCAGTTGACGTCACCGCTCGAGAGCGGCGGATCGCGCCCCAATCGCAAGCATCGGACATGGCATCGGGCAGGTAAGCTGGCGATGCAGTAATATCCTTGGCTCGATTCGCCGGAGACGACGGAGACTGCCATGACGGACGAGAGGAACTTTTCGCTCGAGGGCGGCTGCACCTGCCGCGGGGTTCGCTATCGGATGACGAGCAAGCCCCTCTTCGTTCATTGTTGCCATTGTCACTGGTGCCAGCGCGAGACGGGCTCCGCCTTCGCCATCAACGCCATGATCGAGGCCGACCGCGTCGTGCTCGACCAGGGCGAGCCCGAGGTGGTCCACACACCGTCGAACAGCGGCAAGGGGCAGAGGATCACGCGCTGCCCGACGTGTCGGATCGCCGTGTTCAGCAACTACGCCGGCGCAGGTGACAAGATGCGCTTCGTCCGCGTGGGGACGCTCGACGATGCCGATCGCTGCCCGCCCGACATCCACATCTTCACGTCGTCGAAGCAGCGGTGGGTCGTGCTGCCGGCAGGCGTGCCCGCCGTAGCGGAATACTACGACCGCAATGAGCATTGGCCGCCGGAGAGTCTGGCCCGGCGCCGCGCGCTCCTCGGATGAGTTGAGCCGCCGCTCAGGCGCCTTGCCACTAAGGAGACTAGCGCCATGCTCACTCGAAACCTTAAGGAGATTCCCATGCGCGATCGCTCGCGTCGCATGATCGTGTCCGCCCTCGCGCTCCTCGCGGCGTGCGGCACTTCAGGCACGGACACGTCCGGCACGCAGGGAAGGGGCGGTTCGTCCACCACGGGCCCGACGGGCATGGGCGGAGGGGGCACCGCGGGCGCGGGCGGCGGGTCCGGCGGCGGCGGGGGTGCGAGCGCGTCGGGGGGAACGACCGGCAGTGGAGGCACGACCGGCACCGGCGCGACGACCAACACCGGCGGCGCCGCGGGCGTTGGCGGTTCCAGCGGCAATGCAGGAACGGGCGGCGCAGGAGGTATCACGGACGCCGGCGCGCCCACCGATGCACGCGGACCCAACGATGTGAGCGCGCGCGACGTCACCGACGCGCGCGCATCGAATGATGTTTCCGACGCGGGTAGTTCGACGGACACGGGTGCGCGCGACGTGTCGCTCCCCGACGTGAATGGCGGCGACGCCGGTCCTGCGCCTTACAAAGGCGTTGCCAACTCGCCTTGCGCGGAGATGGCTACGCTCGGCGCGACTTGGTTTTATAATTGGACCGTCGGTCGCGGCAACTGCACGGCCCCGCAATTCATACCCATGGTGTGGGGGCACGTTAACCCCGACGAGCAAACACCGGCCGGCATTACCAAAGCCGTCAACAGCCTTGTTTCGCAGGGTTATACGACCGTGCTCGGTTTCAATGAACCCGATACGGCCACCCAGTCCAATATCCCTGTCGCGACCGCCATCTCCCTCTGGCCTTCCTTCAACAACCCCGCCCTCCGCATCGGAAGCCCCGCGACTTCGGCCAACGCTGCAGGGCAAATGTGGTTCGCTGATTTCATGGCGCAGGTGAATGCAGATACCACCGGCACCCTGCGCGTCGATTTCATCGCCGCGCATTGGTACGGATGGAATGCCGGATCGTGCGAGGCCAACGCTTCCTCGCTCGAGGGCTACATCAAGACGATCGAAATGATTCCCGGCAATCGGCCCATCTGGCTGACGGAATGGGGATGCCTGCACGAGAGCAACCCCGATTCTCCGACCGTGGTGGCGTTCTTCAAAGGAGCCGTCGCCATGTTCGCCAAGCATCCGCGTATCGAACGCTACGCGTGGTACCCGTGGAATACATACAACGAGCTCATGATCGACGGTGGCATCAGCCCCATGGGGACGGCCTTCGCCGCGGCGCCGCAGTACAAGTAGCCGGCCGGCGTTCAGCGCACGCAGCGAACCGGGTATTCCGAGGTCGCATCGATACCGAAACCAAAGGTAAAGCCGGACGTGAAATCGACGACCCAGGCGTTGCCCGGATTGCCGGTAAATGCGTTCGACGTCCAGAAGTACGTGCTCGGGGTACCGGGAAACGCCGTGAGATCGATGGCGGGCGCCTGCGTCTTACCCTCGTCCACCAGCGTTTGCAGCTCCCGCAGCGACGGCAGTCGCCAGGCCTGGCTGTTCAAATTCAAGGTGCTGCAATACGTGGGTGCGCCGGCCCACGTAATGCCGGTTGTCGCGCTCATTCCTTGCTGCCAGATGAGCCCCGTCTGCGTATCGGTGACTTCTCCAGCGGCGATGGTGTAGCGGCCCGGGGGGGCATCCGCGATCGCGGATCGCACGGTGCCGACGAGAGCCATGCCGATGGCGCGCATGCTCGCGACCATGCCAACGTAAACCAACCTTTTCGTACCGGGTCGATGACCGATCATGCTGAACCTCCAGCTTGACGCTTCATGGGCAGGCCCTACCGAACACAACGCACCCGCTGAACCCCTGTGATGTCATACGAAATGACACGACCGGCCTGAGGGCCCGTACTCTGGAAGTACACCGCCCAAGCGGTCGTGGGCGAGCCCACCACCGGAGACGACGTCCAAAATGGTTCGTCGGGCGTGATGGGGAAGGTAAAGAAATCGATTTGCGCGTTGCCGCTCGGCTGCGTGACATCGAGGATCGAAACGAGCTCGATGCGCGAGGGTAGCCGCCATCCGCCGCCCGCCAGCGTCAGCCCAGCACAGTATGTCTTTGCATCTTGCCAGGTCTTGCGGCCCGTCGCGGTGGCATCGACGACCGCTTGCCAGACGAGCCCCGAGACGTTGTCGCGTATGGTTTCATTGCCCGCGCACAACGTGTAGCGCGCCGCGTTGGGGCCGTTGCCCGGCACGTTGGGCATTGGCCAATTGGCCCAGGTCCCGCCAACTGCGGTCGACTGGTCGCATCCGAAGCATTTGCCACGCACGCACGCCGGCGCCTGTGCCTGGCATTGCGTATCGCCAGTGCACGCGGTGAGGCAATCGGTGCCGCCCGGATTGCAGGCGTACCCATTGGGGCAGAGCGTCGCTGTGGCGACGCATTGCCCTGCGCTGCAGGCGGGAGCACTGCGCATGTTGGTGGTGGTGTTGCACGTAACGCCTCCGCAAGAACCGGTGCCATAGGTGCACGCATTCGGCAGCCCACCGCACGCTCCGCCGCAAACCCCGTCGGTGGTGCAGGCCGGGCGTCCGCCTTGCGGTGGACCGGATGGCACGGTCGAGCAGGTGCCCGCCGAGGTCACCGACAGGTTGCACGACTGGCATTGCCCATTGCACCGCGCGTTGCAACAGACGTTGTCGGTACAAAAGCCGTTCGTACATTCCGCGTCGGCCCCGCAGGTGCGGCCATCCGGTTTCGTCGTGCGGCACACCCCAGCGTTGCAGAAACTGCCGCGACACTGCGCATCGGCCGTGCACGTGCCGCCACACGCCGTGCCGTTGCATGCAAAGAGACCGCAGCTCGTCATCGTCGGCGTCGAGCACCCCCCCGCACTGTCGCAGCCCGCCGCGCTCGTTTGCGTGCCGGTCGTGTCCGAGCATGATTCCGCAACACAGACGGTGGATGGGCCCGGGTAGGTGCACGCCAAGCGGTT
>DATHEQ010000121.1:0-14219 GCA_035318505.1 Polyangiaceae bacterium
CCCGCCCCGCGAAGTGCGTGCACCCCTCCGAAGCTCTTTTCGATCCCAATGAGCTCGAGGGCCAGAGGGGAAGGGTCGACATGCATGGTCGGTTTTCGTGGCTCCGTCGAAACTCGGCGAACGGTTTCGTCAGAGACCCTATGCAATCGTCAGGCCCTCGAGCCGGATCGCGCCGAATGGCCCGATTTCCGGCGAAATCTGACGGATCTCCATCGAGCATGAGGTCATGAGCGGCTCGGCATGCCGCAGCGACGTGCCTCACCGCGCCGGCCGTGCGACCCGCTGCGCCGCACCGCCCACGGTTTTTCGTTGTCGCGCGCTGGGCGGCCGTGCAGCGCGGCACTGCGCGACGGGCCCGCGGATTCGAGGTACAAAACCGAACGATGGGGGATCGCCCTGCCGACGCAACGACGCAGGTCATGGAAGAGAGCGCAAGGCTCGTCTATCCAGACATCGAGCTGCACGTCATCGATGGGGCCGATCGCGGCCTCAAATGCAAGCTCGAGCCGCCCGCGATTCGGATCGGCACCGGCGCAGCCTCGCATCTTCGTCTGCAAGATCGCGCCGTCTCGCGCCTGCATTGCGAAATTCGCGTCGTGGGCGACGCGCTGCGCATCTTCGATTCCGGCAGCACGAACGGAACGTACGTCGACGGCGTTCGCATTTACGAAGCGAACCTCTCGCCGGGAGCGTCGGTGCGGGTGGGCGCCACGGTGCTCAGCGTCGCGACGGGCAGGGAACCGTGCTCCGTCGAGCTGTCAGCGCGGCATCAATTCGGGGAAGTCGTCGGCGCGAGCACCGAAATGCGCCGCCTCTATGCGATCCTCGAGAAGATCGCTCCCACCGATACGACGGTGCTGATTCGCGGCGAAACGGGTACGGGCAAAGAGCTTGCCGCGCGGGCCATTCACGATGCCTCCCTCCGCGCGCGCTTCCCCTTCATCGTCGTCGACTGCGGGGCCATCGCCGAAAACCTCATCGAGAGCGAGCTTTTCGGGCACGTCCGCGGCGCCTTTAGCGGCGCCGTCTCCGAACGACGCGGACTATTCGAAGAGGCCAACGGAGGCACGCTGTTCTTGGACGAGATCGGCGAGCTGCCGCCGGCGCTCCAGCCTCGGCTCTTGCGCGTCATCGAGAGCTTCGAGGTGCGCCGCGTGGGCGGCAACACCAGCAAGCGCGTCGACGTCCGCGTGCTGGCCGCGACCAACCGCTCGCTCACGGAAAGCATCAACGCCGGAACGTTCCGCGAGGACCTCTACTACCGGCTCGCCGTGGTGGAAGTGGAATTGCCGCCGCTGCGCGCCCGGCGAGCCGATATCCCGCTGCTCGTACAGCATTTTCTGCGCCGCTACGGGGGCGACAAGGAGTCGTTGCCGAGCGAGATGCTGGCCTCGCTTGCCGCGCGCGCATGGCCGGGCAACGTGCGCGAGCTCCGCAACTTCATCGAGCGAAGCGTCTCGCTCGGTTACGGATCTGCGGCTGGACCTTCCGCCGGCTCGGCCGCGGCTCCTGGTACGCCGCTGCCAGCCGAGATCGAGACCATCGTTCCTACGCACTTGCCGCTCAAGGATGCGCGCGCCGTGTGGAACGAGCAGTTCGAAATGCTCTATGTCAAAGCGCTGCTCGCCAAGACGAAGGGCAACGTCACTCGCGCGGCGGAGCTCGCCGGAATCAACCGGCGCTCTCTGCAGCGGCTCATCGCGGGGCTCGGTCTGCGCGATAACGACGACGCCGGCGGCAAAGGTTCGGTCCCCTAGCGCTAGCGCCAGCGCCGCCCAGAAATGGGCAAGAGACCCCCGAGCGCCGCCGAAATGCCTCCCATGCGCGGCGATCGCTCGCGCGAAGCCGGCGCATCGAGCCATCCCGCCGCGGGAGGCGCGGGAGCGCGCTGCAAATCCGTCGCTTCGCGTTCCATGCGTGTCATGCGCTCGCGTCGCTCGACGAGGCGAGCGCCCGCCAGCCCCTCGACCCAAGCACCGACTTCGGCGGGGGTGGCGGGGCGAACCGCCGCCTCGAGCGCGAGCGCCATGTCGCGGGCAGATTCGAAGCGGCGCTGCTGCGCTCGATCGAGCCCGCGCAGGACGAGCGCGTCGAGCGCGGGGGGCACGTCCGAACGCAACTGGCTCGGCCGAGGAACGGCGTCATCGAGCACGCGGCCGAGGATCATCCCTTCGGTGTCGCCTTCGAACAGGCGCTCGCCCACGAGCAGCTCCCAGAGAATGACCGAGGCACCGTAGACGTCGGCGCGGGGGCCGACCATGCCGCGCTGAATTTGTTCCGGCGCCATGTACGCAACCTTTCCCTTGAGCTGGCCGTCGCGCGACACGTTGCAGCGACCTGCAGCTTTCGCGATGCCAAAATCGATGAGGCGGGCCACGCCGTCGATCCCCACGATCACGTTTTGCGGGGAAACGTCGCGATGCACGACACCGAGCAGCGCCCCTTGCTCGTCGCGCGCTTCGTGCGCCGCGTGCAAACCGTACAGGATCGAAACGGCGATGGTCACCGCAATGGAGACAGGTATCGGAGCATGGGTCGCGTCGGCGTCGCGCAGAAGCGGGCCGAGGGACTCGCCGTCCACGTATTCGAGAACGAGGCAGATCTCGCCTTCGTCGGCCAGCACGTCGAGCACGGGGACGACGTTGGGATGGCGCACGCGGCTGGCCAGCCGCGCCTCGTCGAGGAACATCGCCACGAATTGCGGGTCTTTGGCGAGCTGCGGGTAAAGGCGCTTGATGGCCACGGTACTGCCGAATCCAAAGGGACCCATCATCCTGCCAAGATGGATCGTCGCCATGCCCCCGGCCGCGATCTCGTCGTGAATGACGTAGCGGCCGTGTGGCGAGCAGCGTTCGGCCGGCGCGCCGTTGAGGGTTTGCGCCGTTCGTCCGTCGCGCAGGACGACGATCCTGTCGCAAAGGCCAAACACCTCGTCCATTCGGTGCGACACGTAGATGCACGTCGTGCCGCTCCGTTTCAGCGTTCGCAGCCAATCGAGAAGACGCGCGCGCTCCTCGGTGGCAAGCGACGCGGCGGGTTCGTCGAGAACCAAGATCTTCGCGTCGTGCGAAAGTGCACGGACGATTTCGACGATGTGCTGCACGCCGACGCCGAGCTCTCCGACCGCGGTGCTGGGGTCGATCTCGCCCTTGAGGTCGAATCGCCGGAGATGCGCCGATGCTTGCGATTCGAGTCTTGCTTCGTCGACCAGGCCGAAACGGCGCGGCTCGCGACCGAGCATCAGGTTTTGCGCCACGGAAAGCTCGGGCACGAGCATGATCTTTTGATGAACGACCGCGATGCAGGCGCGACGCGCGTCGGCCGGGCAGGTGAGCCGCAACGGTCGTCCTGCGACGAGCACCTCACCGCGATAGGTGCCGTGCGGATGCACCCCGGCCAAGATCTTCACGAGCGTCGATTTGCCGGCGCCGGCCTCGCCACAGAGCCCGACGATTTCGCCGGCGCGCGCCGACAAATGCGCCCCGCGAAGTGCGTGCCCCCCTGTCAGGCTCTTCTCGATCCCTACGAGCTCTAGCAGAGGAGGGACGTCGGACTGCACCGGCGCATCCTACCTTTTCTCGCGCGACGATGCATCCCGCTCGGCTGCATGCGGTGCGTGTCGTCGCAGGACCGCGGCGTCGCGCACCGCACGCGCGCCGGAGGGACTCGCGTGACGACAAGCACGCCACGGGATTGGCGATTGCCGTCGCGCGGCACGAAGGTTGCCCCGCGGAAACCGTGACCCTCGTCGACCAACGCTTCACTGGCGCTTGCGCACGGGCACATCGGCGTCATTCGCGATGCCGTCGCGACCTCCTTCGCACTACGATCCTCATGGCTTACCTAGCGCTTGGCTGCGACTTGGCCCCCAACGCTGGTTCGACGCCCGCCGACGCTTCGGGGAGCACCGGCGGCTTTGCAGGCGCAGGAGGTTCCTCGCCCACCACTGATGCAATGGGAGGAGGCGGGCCGGGCGGGAGCGCCAGCGACGCGATGGGGGGCGGCGCGACGGGCGGGAGCGCCAATGACGCAAGCGACGAACGAGGCGCCGCGGGCGCGAGCGTCGGTGACGCGAGCGGCAGAGGTGGCGCGGCGGGCGGGCCAGTCGATGGTTCCGCGGGAGCCGACGCGTCGATCGCGCCCGACGCACCACTGGGCGGGGCCCCCGATTTCGGCCCCAATGTGCTGATTTTCGACCCCTCGATGCCGATGGCCACGATTCAGAGTCGGGTCGACGCGATCGCTACGCAGCAGGAGCCCAATCAATTTGGCGCCGATCGTTACGCCTATTTCTTCAAACCCGGCGCGTACGCGCTCGACGTCCGCCTCGGCTATTACACGCACGTCATCGGGCTTGGGCCATCGCCGGACGACGTCATGATCACGGGGGCCGTACGCGCGAAAGCTTCTTATCGCGCCGGCAACGCGACGCTGAATTTCTGGCGAGGCGCGGAGAATCTGGCCATCGTTCCCCAGCAAGACGCCAACGTCGCCATCTGGGCGGTGTCCCAGGGAACCTTCCTTCGGCGCGCGCACGTCCTCGGGCCGCTCAATCTCTGGGACGGTGGGTACTCGAGTGGTGGTTTCATCGCGAATTCCAAAGTCGATGGTCAAGTGAACTCCGGTTCGCAACAGCAGTTCTTGTCGAGAAATACCGACTGGGCGAGCTGGGCGGGCGGCAATTGGAACATGGTCTTCGTCGGCGCCGCGCGGCCACCTTCCGGCGCATGGCCGGCCGCGCCGATCACGGTCGTCCCCCGGACGCCGCTCATTCGAGAAAAGCCATTTCTCTTCGTCGATTCAGCTGGCAAATACTTCGTCAGTGTCCCAGCTTCGAAAAGCGACTCGCTCGGAACCGATTGGGCGGCGGGGTCGCCGCCGGAAGGCGTCTTGCCCATCGATCGCTTTCACGTGGCCATTGCCGAAAAGGACACGGCCGCGACGCTGAACGCCGCGCTCAGCGAGGGCAAGAACTTGATCCTGACGCCGGGCATCTATCGTCTCGACGATCCCCTCCGCGTCTCCCGGCCGAACACCATCGTGCTTGGCCTCGGAATCGCCACCTTGGTGCCTACCCGAAGCATGGCGCTCATGCATATCGCCGACGTGGACGGTGTTCAGATCGGCGGAATCTTGTTCGACGCGGGCGCCGCGGATACCCCCACGTTGCTCGAGGTCGGCGAGCCGGGAAGCTTACAAAATCACGCGAGCTTTCCCGTGTTCCTTTACGATGTTTTCTGCAGGGTTGGCGGAGCGGCCGTCGCCACCGCTTCGACCTGTGTGACGATTCACAGCAACAACGTCGTTGGCGACAACCTCTGGCTCTGGCGGGCCGACCACGGTACCGGCGCTGGCTGGATAGTGAACCGCAGCAAAAACGGCCTGGTCGTGAACGGAAACGACGTGACGATTTACGGCCTATTTGCCGAGCATTTTCAGGAATTTCAAACTGTGTGGAACGGCAACGGCGGGCGCGTCTTCTTCTACCAATCCGAAATGCCCTACGATCCGCCGACGCAGTCCGATTGGCAGCACGACGGAGTGAACGGGTTCGCCTCGTACAAGGTCGCCGCCACCGTCACGCGCCACGAGGCGTGGGGGCTCGGGGTCTACGCGGTGTTTCGCAACCCGGTCGTTGCCGAGAATGCCATCGAGACCCCGACTGGCGGCGAGATCGCGATGCACCACATGACTTCTGTATGGATACCGGGCGTTACCGGGAGCTCCATCACGCATATCATCAATGGTACGGGCGGTTCCGTGCCGCAGAGCGGAATGCAGGCCCGATCGACCGACTGACGGTTCCAGCGGGTACGGCGCGCGAAATTCGAACAGCGACGTGCATTTCACCACACGGTTTCATCGTTCTTGCGACACTATGTGTTCGTGAAGGAGACTTCCGAACGCACATGACCCGCTTTTCGCCGTGTCGCACCTTGCTCCTTAGCGTTCTGCTCGCCGCCTGTGGATCACCCGAGGACCCTGGCGCGGGCAAGGGGGGAGCTGCGACGGGAACCGCGAGCGGCGGCGCTGGCGGCAATGCCGCGACTGGCGGAAACGCAGGGACGGGAGGAAACGGCGCGGCTGGTGGCGGTGCCGGGGCTGGCGGAAATACAGCGACCGGCGGAAATGCCGGCAGCGGTGGAACCGGCACCGGCGGAACCGGCACTGGCGGAAGCACGACGACCGGAAGTGGCGGTTCGGGTGCGAATCCCGACGCGGGCGGCAGCGGGGCTGGCGGCAACGGAGGTGCCGGCGTGGTCGATGCCAGCTCGGATAGGGGCGGGGCAGGGGACACCGTCGAGGGTGGTAGGGCCGACGCAGTCGCCGATGCGCGCAGCGACTCGGGTGTGCAAGACCCTGGCACCGACGGCGACGGCGACTTTATCAACGGCCCCACATTCACGCCCTCGCCCGATTTGGCGGTGAAGAGCGTGCCGCACGGCAAGATCTTCAACTTCACGATGAACTCGGTGGACAGCATCATTTATACGGGATTGGATACGACACTCCTCCCCGCCAACCAGCACGCGTATACCCGTTCCGTGTCGGTCTATGTTCCCATGCAGTATGTCGACGGCGCCGAAGCGCCGTTCATGGTCGTTCAAGATGGCCCCAGCCATTTGAACAATCTCAAAAACGCGCTCGACAATCTCATTGCCGACAAGCGTCTTCCGCACATCGTCGGCATTTTCGTCAATCACGGCGGGGGCGACAGTAAAGGCAGCGAGCGGGGGCTCGAATACGACACGATGTCCGATCGGTACTCGCGGTTCATCGAGACCGAAGTGTTGCCGGCGGTCAAAGCCAACGCCGCTATCAAAGCGGCGTATCCGAACCTCCTGCTCACTTCCAATCCGGAAGGACGCGCCACTTACGGCTGCAGCTCGGGGGGCGCGGCGGCGCTCACGATGGGATGGTTCCATCCCGAGCTCTATCGACGCATCATCACGTATTCGGGAACGTTCGTCGATCAGCAGGACGACGACGATCCCAACGAGGTCATGTACCCGCTCGGCGCATGGGAATACCACGCGCGCCTCATCGAAAATAGCGATCCCAAGCCGCTTCGCATCTTTGTCCAGTGCGGCGAAAACGATAATGGCTCGACCGATCCGGAGAGCACCCACCACAACTGGGTCATGGCCAATCAGCGAACGGCCGCCGACCTCAAGGCAAAGAACTACCACTATCGTTTCGTCTTTTCGAAGGGCGCGTCCCACTGCGACGGCGCGGCGGCAGGGGAGACCATCCCCACGACGCTGCTGTGGGCGTGGCGCGGCTACCCTATTCCCTAAAGCGTTTCCCGCGTTTCTCTGGCGACGCGCCAGGACACGAAGCGCGTCGCCACTCTTGCCGTCATTGCCATTCGACGTCGTCGACGTGGAACTTCACCGGCACGGTGCCGGCCGTCGTCCAACCGAAACCCATCCGCACGGATGGACACGTGTAGTCGATACCGGTGAGATCGATTTCATAAGCGGTCGGCGTCGTCGTGAGAATTTGGTTGGCGAGGGTCATCCCGAACGTGTCGGGCGACGTGAAGCCGTACCCGACGTTGAAGCTCACGACCTCGGCGCCGGTGTCCCCCCACGCGTAGAATCGGACGTGCTTCGCGCCCCGAGGGATCACCCGGCCAATCATGGGTCCCCAGTTGTTGTTGGGAAACTGCCAGTCGACGCCTGCCCAACCTTGGCCACCGTCGCCGGGCGTGTAGGTAACCGTCCAGCACTTCGCTGTCGGAATGCGCGTGCCTGCGTCCGACGTTCCGGCGTCGGGTCCGCGTGCGTCTGCGCCAGCGTCGGGCGCGCGTGCGTCGGACGCTCCCGCGTCGGACGCTCCCGCGTCGGCGACGGGGCCGCAGCTCGTCCCGTCCATCTGAATGGCCGTGATGTCGCCCATCCAACCGGTCGGCGTGAAAAACTCGTCGACGGCGAACGGGAGCGCGGTCGGGCCCGTGCCCTGAACGCACACGATGGGCTCGACGGTCGCGTCGCCGGCCCCGCCCGATCCCGATGCGCCGCCCGTGCCCCCGGCTGCTCCGGCGGTACCTGCGGCTCCGCCTGAGCCGGCGGCTCCACCCGTGCCACCAGATCCTCCTGCTCCAGCGGATCCGGCTACACCGGCCGATCCGCCGGTGCTGCTCGCGTCCATGTTCGATCCTCCGGCGCCGCTCTGGCCTCCGGTGCCGCTCGATCCGCCGCTGCCGCTCGATCCTCCGGTGGCGCTCGATCCTCCGGTGCCGCCAGTCGCGCCGCCGCTGCCACCGCTTGCACCGACGCCGCCCGATCCTCCAGCTACGCCGGGGTCCGTCGAGTCATCCGCAAAGCAACCGCTCGCCGACATCGATGCCAGCAAGACCGCCACCGTCCACTTGGACATGCCTAGCCTCCTGCGCTTGCGCGCGATGCTGAATCATAAAGCAACGGGCATGCCGGCGGTGGTCGAGCGCCGATGAGATGCAAAATCCAAGACTAGGGGCCTCGATCCCGTGGCGGAGCATGGAGCCCATCGGCGATTCGTCGCTTGGCGGTGCGATCGGCCGGACCGCAGTGCGTCCCTCGTAACCGCACTCGAAGACCTGGTGCGCGACGCTGCGCGCCGCCCCTCGACGCGGAACCAAAGATGCCCCGTCGCCGACGCCGGAGCCCGCCCCAACGGCCGCTCTCCCACGCCGTCGATGGCAAACCGGTTGACCGCCGGGACGACGGGGGCGAGAAAAACCGCCACATCTTCGCGTTGACGCGCATAGGCCGCGCCGCCCGTTTGCGGCAATCTCGTCGGCGATGAACACAGAGGATGTCATCATCGGTGAGGCGTTCATTGCAATCGGCTGAACGTTGTCGGCTATGGTCGCGTTGACAACAACACGCGCATGCGCTGGGGCAGTCGCTGCTTCATGATCGGCGTATCGACCGCGCCACGCGCGAATCAGGCGCGCCACGATGGCAGCGCACGTCCGTGTGAGCTCGCGCGCCGGGTCGCTTGTGCGGCGCTCGTTCAGCCGCGATGACCCCTTTTTCGCGGGCGCGGCTACTGCACTTTCGTGAGCGGCTAGTCGGTGCTCGTCACGGGAGATCGAAATGGGAATGCATCATTGCTTCAAGCCGGGTCTGACGTTGCGCGGGCGGCGGCGGGATCGGCGGCGCGCGTGTTGTCTCTTGGTTTGCCTCACGTGTCCGTTGGGCATCGTTGCCTGTTCGGGTGATGACGTGGCCGGCGTTTCCGGCGGCAACGGTGGATCGGGGGGCAGCGCTGGATTGGGCGCCGCCGATTCCGGCTCGCCCGCGGGCAGCGGCGGCAGCGGCGGTAGCAGTGGTGCAGCCGGCCAAGGCGGAACGGCGGGAGCGTCCGGAAGCGGTGGAAATGCCGGCAAGGGGGGCGCTGGCGCTAGCGGTGGAGCCGCGGGAAGCGCAGGATCCGGTGGGAGGAGCGGCGCCGCGGGATCCGCTGGATCCGGTGGGACGAGCGGCGCGGCCGGCAGCTCCGGATCGGCCGGCAGCGCGGGAAGCAGCGGCGCGGCAGGCAGCGCAGGGTCTGGCGGCAGTGGTGGTGCGCCTGATGCCGGCACGAATGACAGCGGCTCCAAAGATGGCGCGACCGCGGACAGCGGCGGATCGACCGAGGGCGGCACCGGCACGTGCCCGACGGTGCTGCCGGCGCCCATGCCCGGTGACAGCGAGACGGCTTTCTACGCCAACGATCCGGCGATTGCGCACGGCGCGATCACGACGGCCCTTTTCCCGTGGGCGGGAACCGCGCAACCGGGGCAGCCCAGCGGTCAACAGCGGCTGCACGTCTACACCCCGCCCAACTACGACGCTTCCGGTACCACCCAATACCCCGTGCTTTATTTGAACCACGGAGCCGGAAACGACGATTCGAACTGGAGCTGTTACTCGGGAGGCACCCCCCCGACCTCGGGGCAGCCGACGGACTGCGGCTCTGCGGGGTTCATTGCCGACAACCTGATCGCGGCCGGCAAGGCCGTTCCCTTGATCATCGTGATGCCGTACTCGAGCGATTGCTCCGTGACCCAGCCGCCGACGTCGGCCGATTTTGCCTGCTCACCGAAGTACAAGACGGCGATCGTTCCTTACGTCGAATCGCACTATCCGGTCATCGTCGATCGCCATCATCGCGCCATGGCGGGGCTGTCCATGGGCGGGTTCTTGACGATGGCGACTTGCCTGCCGAATCTCGCCACGTTCGGCAGCTGTTTCGCGTACAGCGCTGGTTATCAGCAATCGGCCTTCCAATCCGCGGCCGGCGTCACGCCGCTTTTGAATGACCCGCCCGGCACCAATGGGCTACTCGACGTGCCGTTTTACAACGCGATCGGCACGGCGGACACGGTCGTCCAGCCCTCGACCGCCGACGCGGTGGACACAGTGCTCACCAGCGCCGGCATCAAGACCTTCAAAGTGCGTACGCCCCTCGGTCACGTTTGGCAGAACTGGCGGCGTTACTTGTGGCAGACGTTGCAGCTCACCTTCAAGAACAGCAACGGATGCAGGTGACCGGCATGGGGGGGGCGCGGACAGCGTCAGGCGCTTCTGAGCCGTCCCCACTGCATCAATAACTGAAGGTAGCGTCTTTTTCGGGATCGACCTCAAGTACGGAACACGGCGGGCCGTAGTGCCCCCTGTGCGACCGCAGGGTCCTCACCCGACGAGCGGATCCAGCCTGAGTTCGGGGCCTGTGCCGGTGGTGCATCGCGCGTGCGGGCGTCGGCGCTCGTTCGCGGTGCGGGCGGGCGCGCGGGTGGCAACACTGCTCGCGCTGCTGATGGTTGCAGAGCTCGTGCGAGCCGACGATCAGGTCGTGCCCATCCAGCTCGAGGCCCAGCTTTTCGCGAAAGTATTGACGTACGACAAGAGCTTTCCCGAGCGCGCAGGGCAGCTGGCGCGGGTGCTCCTGGTCATGAAGAAGGACCATGCCGACTCGGCGCGTGTAGCTTCCCAGATGCAGGCGGCGCTGAGGTCGATAGCGCACATCGGAGGCATTCCCCACGAAGAGATTGTGGTGACGTTCGCCGGAGCCGTGGCGCTCGGGGATCTCGTCAAAGCGAGCAGCGCCGCGGCCGTATTCTTCGGTCCCGGATTCGACGACGACGTGGACGCCATCACAAAGGCCCTCGACGGACACGACGTTCTCACGGCGGGCAGCGTTCCCGAGTATGTGCCGCACGGGATCGTCCTCGGCTTCGATGTCGTCTCCGGTTCCCCGAAACTCCTGGTGCATTTGACACAAGCGAAGCGGCAGCACGTGTCGCTTCGAGCCGATCTCCTACGATTGGCGCGGATCTTCGAATGATGCCCTTCGAACGCTCCCGGCTCCTTACGCGTCTTCTGCGCGCGACCGCGTTTGGGATCGCCCTTCTCGGCGCGTCCGAAGCTCGCGCCGACGAGGGCATGGACCTGACCACGCTTCTCAGCGAGAAGGTCGTGACCACGGCGTCGAAAACAGCCGAGACGAGCACCAACGCCCCGGCCATGACGAGTCTGATGACGGCCGAGGACATGCAGCGCTATGGCATCCATACGGTGGACGAGGCGATTGCGTTCCTCTCCCTAGGCGGGTTCTCGTCGGACAATCTCTACAACCCAGAGATCGGCGCGCGCGGCGTTTTGATCCCCGGCGATCAAGGCGCGCATATGCTCGTTCTCGTCGACGGCCATGCCGTGAACGAGCCCCTGCACGGGGCGGCCAACCTGGGTCGCGGTCTCGGGATTCCCATCGAGATCGTCGATCACATCGAGCTCATTCTCGGCCCCGGCTCCGTCCTTTATGGGTCCAACGCCATGCTCGGCGTCATCAACATCGTCACCAAGCGCGGTCGCTCTTACTCCGGGGTGCACGTGGTGGCAGAAACCGAGATCGGTAAGAGCTACCGCGTCGGTGCGTCGTTCGGCGCGTCGACGAAGCTCTTGAACGCGCCGTTCCAAATCATGAGCGGGTTCGAGTTTTACAGACAAGACGGCCCGACCTTCGACTTTGGCCCCCAGGGGGTCGTCGACGATCTCTTTTCGATGCAGCCGATGCGATTCAGTCGAACGGGCCCGGCGACCGGCATCTGGGGCGGCGCCGCGACGAAGACCCACTATGCGATGGTGCCGGCCGGTTACATGCGTCTGGAATGGGGCAAGGTCACGCTCAACGTCCACGCGTCCACCTTCAAGCGCGCAGCGCCTTATTCGTCGCAGTACATCAACGTCATCTCCGATTTCAACGATCCCGAGAACTATCAAATCGATCGCGTGCTGCGCGGCGATCTCACGTACCGGACGCAGCTCACGACCCACGCCGGATTCACCGCCCGCATCTATGGCGATTCCACTGACCGGCGCACCTATGCCGACTATTCGCGCCGCCTCGCCTGCCGCTTTTCGGTGACGACTTGCCGCGACACGGATGAAGGACTTTCGCGGTGGGCCGGGAGCGAGCTGCAAGGGTCACTCGACTGGTGGAACGACGGCAAGGCCGTTACGCTGCTCGGCGTCGATGGCCGCTATCGCTACGCTCAGGGGAGAAGCGATCTTCTCGATTACGATACCGGCGCACCTTTGCGCTCCAGCACAGCGGTCATTGATTCGCCGCATTCCATGCTGGCCGCGTACCTGCAGCAGACGGCTCACCCCTTTCCGTGGCTGGCGTTCAACGGCGGCGTGCGGCTCGACTCCGATCCGCGCTTCGACCCCGTCCTCTCGCCGCGCGTCGCCACGACCATCAATGTATGGGAAGGCGGAGCGTTGAAAGTGACGTACGCCGAGGCGTTCCGCGCGCCAACGTTCTTCGAGTCCGACGCGCTCATTCCCAACGCCCTCCTCCGCCGCAATTCGCTCGCCCCCGAACGGGTTCGATCGGTCGAGGGATCGCTCGAGCAGAAGTTCGGCGGCAATCGCGTCGTGTTCGGCGTGTTTCGATCGTGGTGGAAGGACTTGGTCGAAAAGTACGTGTTTTCCCAAGCGCAAAAGGACGAGCTCGTCGCGAGCGGCGACCTCGGCATTGGCTATGTCTTGGGGCCGGTCGCCGAATACCGGAACATCTCCTCCATCGACAATTTCGGGTTCAACGCCGGTTGGGAAGGCGTGACGGGCGCTGGGCGTTTTCACTATGGCACCAACGTGACCGGAGCCATCGCGCGTCGCGTGGCGCCCGGAACGGGTACGGCGCAGCCGATCGTCGTCGCCCCGCAGTTCTTTGGCAATGCACGGGTGGCCTATGATTTCGAGGGGGGTCTACCCACCTTGGGGCTGGCCGCCCATTTCACCGGCAATCGCATCGCCGACCGCGCCTTCGACGGCAATTTCACGCCTTTCCCCGTCGCGCCGCCACAGCTCGAGCTGCGCGCGACCGCCTCCGGTCCTATTGTCAAAGGGCTGTCGTACCGCGTGGGCGCGAACTACGCGTTCGCTGGCCAGGGCCCCTACGTCGTCGGCGTGGCGCAACAGGCGTACACCTGGCACCAGAGCGCCGAGCTCGTTCCCGTCGACCGGTTCCGCGTGACCGTCGGATTGTCGTATGCGCTCTTCCAATGAGGTTCTGATGCGACTACGTCTGACTCCGCTCATGCTTTTCCTTGCGGGCGCGTCGGCGTGCCTTGATTTCCCGCCTCGCATTCTGCCAAGCGATGCCGGCGTCGCAGCAGACGGCGAGACACCGCCCGAGGACGCGGGCCCGTCGGCGTGCGTCGAATGCATCAAAACGCCCGTCGACCCCGGCCCCGGATGCGGAACGGCATGGGACGAATGCAAAGACATTCCGAAATGTGTCGGCCTCGTGCAATGCACCGACGAGCTGGGCTGCTTCCGCATCAACGATCTTCCGCAGTTTCTCAACTGCGTGGATCCGTGCGTTCAGAAATGGATGTTGGCAGGCACGGGCGATCCCGTTTACCCCATCGTCACGCAGATCGTCCTCTGCACGACGGGGACCGGCGCTTGCGTACCCATTTGCAGCGGGATGTGAGCGACAACGCCGCGTCCTATCGAGCGCATCCGTCGAACAGCCGAGTCGTCATCGGGAACCGGCGACCGGCGGCACGAAATGTACTTTCGTTCGATGACGATGCGTTGACCCGCGCGTAAGAAGAGCGGGCATGGCATTTGCGCCCGCGAAGTGGCTTTGTTGATACCGGAGCGGGGCGGACCTCGAATTTGCTCGGTGGGTCGCGCGCTGCCGCCGCACTACGCCGAGCAAGGCGCCGTGCTCGCAAC
>DATHEQ010000122.1:0-24523 GCA_035318505.1 Polyangiaceae bacterium
TCGTCGTCATGGGCAGCCGCGGACTCAGCGGCCTTCCCCGCGCGCCATTCGGAAGCACCGCCGAGCGTGTCGTCCGCTATTCACCGATACCCGTCATGGCCTTCCACGGACCGCTGCCGGAATCGCAGGAAGAGCGGACGAGAGAAGGCATCAAGGCGGCGGACGAACTCGTGGAGCGCTGGCTCATCTGATGAAGCTCGTCGACGCCGATACGGCACTCGCCCACGTCGAATCCGGACAGCAAGTCTTCGTGCAAGGGGCGGCGGCCACGCCCTCGGTGCTGCTCGAAGCGCTTGCTAGGCGAGGAAAGGACGTTGCAGGCGTGGGCGTCGTTCACCTCCATACCGAGGGGCCTGCGCCTCATCTCGATAGGGCGATGGAGGGCCACCTTCATCACCGCGCCTTGTTCATCGGTCCGAACGCGCGCGAGGCCGTCAACGAGGGACGCGCCGAATACGTTCCCGTGTTCCTCTCGGACATTCCTCGCCTGTTCCGCCGTCGAGACATTCCTGTCGACGTTGCGCTCTTGAACGTGTCGCCTCCAGATGCCCATGGCTTCTGTTCGCTCGGGACTTCGGTCGACGTCACGCTCGCAGCCGCGGAATGTGCCCGCATCGTCATTGCACAAATCAATCCCAGTATGCCGCGCACGCATGGTGACGGGTTTCTTCACGTCAGCCGTATCGACTTCGGCGTAGCGATCGACCAAGCTCCCTACGCGCGTGCGGAGTCTGCTATCGGGGACGTCGAGCGTAAGATTGGCGCGCTCGTCGCCGAGCTGGTTCCGGACGGAGCGACCCTGCAGCTCGGTATCGGCGCCATCCCGAGCGCTGTCGCGTCCGCGCTTGAGAACAAGCGCGATCTCGGTATCCACACCGAAATGTTCACCGACGCCATCATCGATCTCGTCGAAAAAGGCGTCATCACCGGGGCCAGGAAGGAAATCAATCGCGGCAAAATCGTCTCGTCCTTCGTCCTTGGAACGCAACGTCTCTACGACTTCGTTCACGACAATCCGCTCGTCGAGCTTCGCCCAGCGGACTACACGAACGATACAGCCGTGATTCGTCGCTTTCGTCGAATGATCGCGGTCAACTCCGCAATCGAGATCGATTTGACAGGACAGGTCTGCGCCGATTCCATGGGCACGCGCTTCTTCAGCGGGGTCGGCGGTCAGATGGACTTCCTTCGCGGCGCCGCGATGGCAGAAGAGGGGCGCGCCATGATTGCTCTACCTTCCACCGCCGCGAGGGGCACGCTTTCGCGCATCGTTGCGATGCTCAAGCCGGGGGCCGGTGTCGTGACCACGCGCGCGCACGTGCACACCGTCATTACCGAATGGGGCGTTGCCGAGCTGCATGGCCGCGGAATCGCCGAACGCGCGAAGGCGCTCATCGCGATTGCGGATCCCCGATTTCGCGAACAGCTCGTGAAGGCGGCCCGCGACGGGCGCTATTTCACCTAAGCTGCCAAACCATTTTCATTCGCCGGGAGCGACGTTGAAGGCAAGCTCGCGATGCTGGAGATAGAAGTGGGCGTATTCAAATGTCCCGCCCGGAAGGTGCCATATGGCCTTTCCTCGGCGTGGGACGACTCGAGCCCCGAGCGTCACCCAATCGTCGAAAGGTGTGGTCCACCGTGCCCCGACGAGCGGATGACCCTTCGTGTAAGGGTCGCTGACGAAGCGGTCCGTCGTGCTGAACTCGTAGGGCGCACCGCATTCGTCAATCAGCACGCGAGCCGTGACAACATTTCCGCCATCGAACAGCTTCACGTCGAAGCAGTTCTCACCGACCGGCAACCATTCGGTGTGCGGGCGAAGGATCATCGATGGCGCTAAGAAAATGGCATCGTTCAAGTAGGTGACCATCTCGCCGAGGTCGAGTTCGAGACCCGTGGCGTTGACGACATTGAACAAATCAAAGGCCCTGGCCTGCATTCGCCCATGACCCTTCAGGTAGGTGTCCCTGACGACCGTGGGAAGCAGATTGGCGAGCGCCAGACGCATGTGGAAGATCCGCGCGACTTCGATTGCGCTGTCGTACTGCCAAACTTCACAAGGAAGCCAGGCCTCGCTCGGTCCGCGCCGGAAGCGGCCTTCGAATCCGGCTCGAAACGACCAATCTCGCGGTCTTCCGACCACTTTCATGAACCGCAAATACCGCTGCACGGGGCGTGGAAGTCTGGCGAGGTCCTCGTCGGTGACGAGCGCGTCCGAGCCGGGGCCGCGCGGAAGATCGAGCGCAGCCACCTCGCGGACGAACCGGCGGTTCGTTCTGGCGCGCCGGCGCGTTAGCGAGGTTGTACTGCGCCTCTGCATCCATATCGCAGCGAGCGATTTCGCTTGCATGGTCTACCTCGATGCATCTCGCGAGCAAAGTCAGCGGAACGTCTGAGCTCCCATTCCGTAGCTCGGCGGAATCTCCGAGTAGGTGTGTGCTCGTGGATGATGTTGCGAATGCCTCTCGCACCACAACGTGGCGCGGCCGGTCACCTGGCGGACGGCGAGGCAATCCGGGCAAGGCGGTTCGATGCGCTCCCAGAGACGTACGGTCTTGGGCCGATACGTAAAGACCGGACATGGCGCGTTGCGAATCAGCCCTTCCGCCACCGAACCGAGGAGAACGCGGTCGATGCCTTTGTACCCGTGGGTACCGACGACAATGAGATCGGCTCCGAGATCGCTGGCCAGTTGGGCGATCTCGACCTCCGCGGTACCCACACGAAGATGAATGACCACCCGCTTCACCGTGCGCGGCAGGTCTCGTGCAAGTTGCGTCAGCTCTGCCTTGGCCTTTTCCACGTCGGTTGCAACATGAAGGGTGGCGACTGGCTCCGCGGCCGGGGACCGAAGCACGTGCAGCAGGTGAAGCTCCGTGGAGCGAGCCGCGGTGACGTTCACCGCAGCACGCATCACGGCTTCGGAAACAGGAGACAGATCCAGTGCGACGAGGATGACAGATTCCTCGTTCGTGTTACCGCTTGTTGAGCCGACCATGGGAACCTCCGTTGTCGTTGGTGTCTTCCCGACAGTTGCACACGCTGTGCCGAGCGCCGCTGCGGGATTGCAGCGTACGCGGTTCTGCATCGCTTGGCTCACTCTATCCGCGGGTTCGGGATTGTCGGTACGACGCTTCCCCCTCCGGCGCACATCTTGCGCGTCGCCGCAAAATGCGCGCGTGTCTCGTGGGCCGAGCCGGCGGCGCGAAGCGGGCGGAACGACGACCGCTCGGACGAAAGGCCCGGCGGGTTCATCGCAAACCTGTATCGACCGCGATGTGGCGTAGCGGTTTTTTGAGCGCTCTCCATGGGGTGATGCACGAATTTGATCCATGTGACGTGCACGCGGCCGGTCTGTGGGAACGCCGCGCGAGCGCGAACATGCAACCGCGTGTGGGTCGCATCGAGCGGCTCGAGAACGAAGGCCCAGGTGATCTGCCAAAATCGATCAGGGCGCGTCGAGGCGAATGGAAGCTGTCGTCTGCGGTCCGTGTCGTAAAGACCGCCGAGTACGAGCGCCCGGTTCTCTTCAATGCGCAAAACCTCGAAGCCATCATCGCTTTCGGGCGCGGCCGGCAATACGTCTCCGACGCGGAGCGCTTGAAGCTCGGGATGAATCTCGCGCGCGCTCGTGCCTCCGCCGTTGTCGATCGCGTCAATGCTGTAGAAGCCCCCGCGCCGGCAACCCATCTGTACGAGCCATGGCCAGATGGTCGGTCGATCAGCACTTGGAAACCAGGACGCTCTCGTGACGACGCGAGGTCGTCGATCCGCAGCGACAGCGGCTCTTCGTGCCGGTCAACCAATTTTCCAGGCAAGGTACGGAGAGAGAACAGGGCTCGCGCGATCGGCAGGCGACCCAGATCGCCGTGACGAATCAACTCCCACGCGCGTTCGACGGGAAGAGCGAGCTCGATTTCGTCGAGCTCAACCAAACGGGGCGTCGGTAGGACCTCATCAATGGCGCTCATACCTCGTGGAACAGCAACCTCCGTGCCGAGGGACTACGCGCTGAGCCGGTATTCGGGCTAGAGTCCGCTTCGGCTCGCCTATGACCGACGCTTCTGATCGACCTCCCAGAATCCTCGTCGTCGACGACAACGAACAAAATCGTGCTCTCGCGCAAGCTGCACTCGAAGGCGAGGAAATGGACGTTCTACTCGCCACGAACGGCGAGGAGGGGATTGCCCTTTTTGAACGCGAGCGCCCAGACTGCGTTCTTTTGGACGTTCGCATGCCGGGCGTTGATGGTTTCGAAGCGTGTGAGCGAATTCGCGAGCTGCCCAGCGGACCGGAGACTCCGATCATCTTTCTCACCGCGCTTCGCGACGTGGACACGTTCGATCGCGCGCTCCGCGCGGGCGGCGATTTTCTAACCAAACCCGTCCGCCCCACGGAGCTCATCGTTCGCGTGCAAGGCGCTCTCAAGTTGAGACGCCTCAGCGTCGAGCTCCGTAATCACTACGATGTCATCCGCCGGCAACGCGACGACTTGATGCGCCTGCAGCTTCAAAAAGAGCGGCTCACGGCCTTCGTTGTGCACGACCTCAAAAATCCCGTCAACGTGATGGATCTGCACGCGCAGATACTCTGCCGCGATCAAGATCTCTCGCCGAGCGCAAAGGAATCGGCCGCCAGCATTCGCGCCGAGGCACGCCACTTGATGCGCCTCATCACCAACCTCCTCGATATCAGCAAGAGCGAAGAGGGGCAGCTCGTGCCCAATAGGACACCCATCCCCTGGCGCAAATTCGCGGGTCAGGTGCTGGAAGAGTTCGGTCCGACGGCTCAGACTCGCAACATTCGACTGGAGTCCGCTATCACGCTCGAGACGATACGCGCCGATCGCGATCTGCTGCAGCGAGTGCTCGAGAACCTCGTCGAAAATGCGCTGCGACACGCGCCTCGAGAAAGCGTCGTTCGAATCGAAGACCGACGTCTGCCCGATGGCATCGAGATTCGTGTTGCCGACCAGGGCACCGGCGTTCCACCCGATCAGCGGGAGCGCATCTTCGATCGCTTCGTTCAGATCGACAGCCCATCGAATTTGTCCTCCCGTTCAGGTCGCGGGCTCGGGCTCACATTCTGCAAGGCGGCCATCGAGGCGCATGGTGGCCGCATTTGGGTCGAGGACGGAGACCCCGGCGCTATTTTTTGCATCAGGTTACCCGATGACAAATGAACCCCAACCCACCGAGGACCGCTATCGGCAACTTCTCGACACGGCGCCCGACGCGATGGTGGTCGCCAACGGGCAAGGGCGGATCGAGTTCGTCAATCTGCAGACGGAAAAAGTGTTCGGCTACACTCGCGGAGAGCTCCTCGGGCAGCCCATCGAGATCCTCATTCCGGATCGGTTTCGAACGACACATGTTGGGCATCGAACGCGCTTCGTAAACGAACCCACGTTTCGTCCCATGGGTTCGGGACTCCAGTTGTACGGCCGCCGAAAGGACGGGACGGAGATCGCGATCGAGGTGAGCCTGAGCCCTTTGACGACTCCAGAGGGCACCGTTGTATCTGCCGCCATTCGCGACATCACCGAGCGACGCCGGCTCGAGATGACCGGCAAGCTCGCTGCCGATCGTCTGCACAGCGCAGTAGAATCTACGCAAGACGCGTTCGCGCTGTTTGATGCCGACGACCGTCTCGTGCTCTGCAACAGCGCCTTTCGGCACAGCCTGCCAGAATCGTTGGAAGGTCCGGTCGTGGGGCGCACCTTTGGTCAACTTCTCGATGCATCCCTCTCCGACAATGGGGTTGGAATCAGCGGAGAGACGCCGGAGGAGTATCGTCGGCGCCGGCTATCGTATCGAGGCGATCCCCAAGGTGCGATCGACTTTCGGACGGGGGATGGCCGAAGCTGGCGGATCACCGATCGACGAACGGCAGAGGGCGGCACCGTCACGACGATCTGGGATCTCACCGAAGACGTGCGCCGAGAAGCAGAGCTCCGCCAGGCTCAAGCAATTGCCGAAGCCGCGAGCGCGGCCAAGAGCGAATTTCTCTCCTCGATGAGCCACGAGCTGCGCACGCCTCTCAACGCCATTTTGGGCTTCGCCCAGCTCCTGCAACGCGACAAGAAACCCGCGCTCACGGAACGACAGCTCGACATGCTCGGGCACGTTATGAAGGGAGGAGAGCATCTCCTTCGACTCATCGACGAAGTCTTGGATCTTGCCCGGATTGAATCCGGCGGAGTTGCTCTGTCGGTCGAACCCGTGCACGTTGCTGACGTCTTGAATACGGTAAAGACGACTCTGGCGCCGATGGCGTCGCGCGCGGGCACGGAGCTCCGCATTCTCCCTATCTCGGCGGACCTACCTCTCGTGGTCGCTGACCGCACGCGCTTCGCTCAGATTCTGATGAACTACGGCTCGAACTCGATCAAATACGCGCGCCCCGGCAGCAGCGCGACATTCATCGCCGCGTCGGTCGGCTCCGTCGTTCGGGTCACGGTCGTGGACACTGGATTCGGCATCGCCGCCGACAAGCACGACAAGATCTTCCAACCGTTCCAGCGCGCAGGCCAAGAAACGGGGCCTATTGAGGGGACAGGGATCGGATTGGCGATCAGCAAGCGCCTCGCGGAACTGATGAGCGGTCGCGTCGGGTTTCGCAGTGTTGCTGGCGAGGGGTCTGAGTTTTGGGTGGAGTTGCCGGTGCACAACGCGCGCGCGTCGCAGCCGCCGCTCAAGCCGGAGGAATCGAATCGTGCCTCATCTCCCCTGACGAGCGGTGATGGCCCCACCTACAAGATCGTCTACGTGGAGGACAATCCCTCCAACGTCGCCTTCATGCAGGCACTGCTCGGCGCTTTCGAACGCGTCGAGCTACTCACGGCTCCGACGGCGGAGATTGGGATTGAACTGGTCCGTGCGCATCAACCCGCGGTTGTGATCATGGATATCAATCTTCCCGGGATGAGCGGATTCGAAGCATCCAGGCAGCTCCGCGAATGGCCGGAGACAGCCAATATACCGATCATTGCTCTTAGCGCAGCGGCGATGCTTCGCGACACCAAGCGCGGCGAACAAGCGGGATTCGTGCGGTATCTGACGAAGCCGGTGAAGGTCGACGAGCTGACGTCTTTGTTGGAGACATTGCTCAGCTCGCCTAAGGCCGCCGACTGAAGGTACTGCGAGGACCGCTCACAACCTTAGTCATGTTGGTGCGACAGCGACGAACGCAGCGTCTCCAGCCGATTCACGGCGTCGACGATGGCGGCGCGCGCGGCCTCGGTCAATTCCTCGGCCTTCTTTTCGACATCGCCGAGATGGGGCTCGAGCTTTCGCCATTGATCCTTGAGCTCGAGGCTGCCGAGGTGCAATCGGACGCGAACCTCGTCGCGCAGCGTCTGCAGCCGTTCGAGGCTCTTGCGCAAGTCTCTCTTCAGTTCCGCACCGGCTTGGCCGTCGGAAGCTTCCGGCGTGCGAGCTCGAGAAATGGCGGCGAGCGCCCCGAGGAGAGGCTCTCGGACTCGGTCGCCAAAATCTGGGACCTTGCGCGCCAAATCGCTCAGCGAAAGTAGCCCCACCAGGCGCCCGGCTGAATCGACGACCGGAAGCCGGTGAACCTGAGCTTCGCGCATCAACTCCTCGGCACGGCGCAGAGACTCGTCCTTTCCGATGGTCACGACCGTCCTCGAAGCGGCGCTTCTGACGTCCATGTACATGAGGCGCCGCCCTTGCGTGTAGGCGGCCATGCAAATGTCGCGATCGGTAATCATTCCAACCACCTTGCCGTCTGCTTCGACGACCGGCACGCAGCCGCAATCGCGCTCCCACATGATTCTTGCCGCATCGTTCATCGAATCCGACGCGGCACACGTTCGAACATCTCGGGTCATCAGCTCTCCCACATTCATGGCGAGTACTCCTTCGGTTGGTCGGATAAGCAAGGCGCGGGCCGTTTCGCCATCCCGCCGCCGGAGATCGCTCGCGCGAAGCATTTGCGTGCCACCTGCAGCTCGCGCGAGCGCATGGCTTGCGCTTGCGCGCAAGGTTTGCGTTCGAATTCGAAACATCGGCCGACGCTGCGGCGGCGAAGGTGTGGCCGCGTCGCGGGCTTCGGTATCATGTCCTGCGCGACCAACGACCGGTCGGGAGCGGGACCTGAGAAACCGACGCCGTTGCGCTGACTCACGGCGGGCGAATATCGATGCGACCGTTCAAGTGGAGGTGCTTGCCGCTTTCCGAGACGGCGAGGCTAACGCCGGAACGGATGATCTCCGACCCGTGACATTCGACGCGATCGCAGCCGCCGGAAGCGGTGTGTCCCGTCGGAGGCAGGCGGTGGCATGCGTCGCAGGTGCGCGCCGCCCCTGAGAGATCGGACCAACCCGGCACGACGGGTGGCGAATCGACGAGTTCGGCGCCGTGGCAAGCAACGTCGTGACAGCTCCGGCCGTCCCAGGTTGCGCGTGCACTCCGCTCGAGGGCGCGCCCCGAGAAGACGACCGCGACGACGCCATCGAGATGCCCTTGATCGCGCACGTCGCGTGGCACGACGTGACAGCTGTTGCACGCTACGGGCGTCGTCACTGTCGGCGCGGCATGGGCTGCGTGGGCCGCGCTCTTCGGCCAGGCATCGTCGCCGCTGCCGTGACAGGCGCCGCACGTGTCGCTTCCATCACCGAGATCGACCCGGCCATTCATATGGAGCGTGCGCGCGGTCAGTTGCGAACCGGTCGAATCGACTTCGACGTGGCATTGGTTGCATGCGCCCGGGTAGTGCCGAGCAGGAGGGGCGCCATGGCAGTCACCGCAGCGCATGGCGATGACCTCGTTCCAAATGGGACGCGCGCGCGCTCCGCCGCGATCATGACATGCGACGGCGCATGCGCCGGTGCTTCGATCGTAACTCGGGTCGGGGCCGACCACGCGGTCGTCGAAGACGATCTCGACGCCGCCGTTGCCGTGCACGCCGCTTATCACGTCATTGCCGGGCATGGGATGGCAGCCCGAGCACGGAAGACTCCCGGCGGATGTCGCCGCTCCGTCGACGTGCGCGGCGTGCGCCCCTGCTCGGGTGTCTTCGCCGGGAAAGAAGCATGGGTCGCGAGGAGGATAGGTCCTTTTCCCATCGCCATGGCACGTCCCACACGCGAGCGCTCCGCCGGGTTCGCTGTGGCACGAGGTGCACGCGGTAGCCCGAGGCGCTGCCGATGTCACCCCAGGCGGGCGTACCGGTGAACCCTCATGACATCGCCCGCAAGCCTCCGCGTGGTTGGCGTCGAGCATGGGGGCCCACCGTTGCTCGCGCAGCACTTTGCCGTGCCACCCCTCCGCGTGTGGATCGGCGATGTCTGGCGAGTGGACGCTACCGCGAAACGCGCGGGCCCCGGTGAGAACCCAGGCCTTTAGCGCTGCCCGCGAACTCGCATCGAGGAGGTCGCGATGCGAGTCGGTGTCGAGCACGCGCAAGATGGGCGAAGCTGCATCATGGGGTCGCACGGCGGGCGCTTTTGCTGCGCCGGCACACGCGATCACCTCGAGAAACGTGGAGACTCCCCATCCCGCCGCAGGCGTCGGGCCTTGGTGGCACGACGCACAGGCCCGCGCGAGGATAGGCGCGATTTCGACGTCGTAAACCGGGAGCGGCGCCTCGGTCGCGCGTTCTTCGGCACACGAGCACTGCAGCAGCGCGGCCGCCATCATGATGGCGATTGACCGCCGCGCTGGTGCCGCAGCGCTCTCTTGCTTCATTGAGGGCGAATGATCGTCGTCGGCGGGAGCCCCGTGATCGCGAAGAACGCGTCGAAAAGGAGCTGCCTGGCATACTTCGGATTGTGAGCGCCGAACGAGTGATCGCGCGCCACGATGAGGTAGTTGTAAAGCCCCCCGGCCTGGTCGCGGGTAAGGCTCAATGTGCCGGCGTCCGTTGTCGGCTGGGGACGAGTCTTGTCCAGTTCGAACACGCCGTCGGCCAGCTGCGCGCTGGTGAGGGGTTGGTACGGCGCCGCCGTCGAACGCGTGAGCAGGCCCATGTCGTTCAGTGCCTTCTGGAGCTCGAAGATGCCGGCCTTGGTCTGCGATCGCCCGCCGTTGACATCGAAGTTCGTGGCACCGATGTGACACGACGTGCACGCCGAGACCTGTGGATAGAACGAGTGATTGGCAGAGTTACTGTTGCCGGTGACCTTCGGCATGTGGCAGTCGATGCAGCCGAGCGCTTGCTGGTGCGTCGACGTACCGTAGCTTCGCCCTGCGTAGTGGTAGCCGCCGGCGGCGCTGAAGACATCGGTTTGGGGCCCTTCATGCGGCCCCCAATTGAGGCTCGTGATCGTCGTGCTCGCTCCGATGTAGTTGGTGACGTCTTTGCGAGAGCGATGACACCACGCGCAAGTGTTGGAGGTGCCTACGGTGGCTGGCGTACCCGTGACGGCGGTTTCATCAGGGCTCTTTTCGATGCGGGCCTGATCCATGGCGCCTGACGGCACGCGCAGCGGGAAGGATCCAGCCGTGTAGGGTAGGCCGGTTCGATGCGGATCGGTTGTCTCGGTGACGGAGTGGCAAGTCATGCAGCCGACCTGGGCAACCTTGGAGTTGCCGGTGTACGTCGCCTCGGCGAGCGCGCTCGTGGCGGAATTGCGATAGCCGAGCTCACCGTGCTCGGCGTTGGTGACGGCGCCGCCACCCGCGGTGCCGAGCCTATTGGCCACACGGTGCTCGATGGCGTCTTGTGCATGGCAGTTGCCGCAAGTCGACGGCCCGGTCCAGGTGTCGACTTCCTCGCCGCCGAGGTTGGAGATGAAGGTCGAATAGTGTGTGCTCGTCTTCCATTGCTCGACCACTCCGTTGAAACCGTGGCATGGCGAAAGACACGATGTCGGTAAGCCGGCCACCCCCCCGCCGCCATCCGACGTGCCGGCCGTGCCCGGTGGGCCGGGAGATCCGGCTTCACCGCGTGGTCCCGCTGGACCGGGGACGCCCTGCGATCCCGCCGGACCGGGGGTTCCGGCGGAGCCTGGCGCTCCATCCTCTCCCGCACATCCGAGACTCATGCTTCCTGCGAATCCCACAAGAACCATGGTGTGCTGCAAGTCTTTCGCGATCCCCATGTCTCACCTTTTTCGAAAGCCGCCGTGCGCGGCGCATTGGTTTCAATTGCTCGAAAACATCCTCGTCCCTGGCCCTCCCATGGGCCAAACCTGCCGTGGCAACGCGCAGGGATACTAAAAAGGACAACGCGCAACCCGAAGCGCAGGGCGCATGGGCCACCCCCAAAGCGTACCCCGATAGATAGCGCCATCTAGTCGTTGACAGCAACATCGAACAAGCGGAGTGCCCCGCTACGGACGAAGGTCGTTCAGGTCGACTGCACGTCGCGGGCTCGGCTAACTCTGGAGGGCGCGTTGCCAGGGGTTTGGATAGAGGCTTCGACGCGCACATCGTGCAGCGCAGGTGCAAGATCTGCGTCGCGCCGCGGTTGCCAGCCGATGCCACTACAACGTGGAGTGGGATCGCGAGGAGTGAGCGCCGGGTCTACAGGGCGCGTACTCTTGGCGTGCCGTATGCAGCAAGTGACCCTATGGCGATACCCAGCACCCGAGTAAAGCAACATCCCATTCTCCCGGCATGTTTGGTGCGAGCCGACGGCAGTCACGGCCTCGGCCTGCGCGTGTATTGCGACACGCGCGGTTGTTCGGTGTCTGTCGACGTCTGTAGGCAATGTCCGTCATGCATCGAGATCGAGCGTGGCGAGGGAGACGCACGAGCGTGCGTGCGTTGCTCCCCACCGGAAGGAGCGGTACCCATTGCGGCTCCCTCGACCGGGGAGACGCTCAGCCGAGGCGTCGTCACCGTGGAAGAAAGCGTCCTCGTGCGAGACATCGTAGCGCTCTTCGTGGAGCGCAAATTGCGGATGATCGTGGTTACCGACGTCAATGGGCGCGCATGCGGCGCCGTGCACGATTCGCAGCTACTGCGCGAGATCCAAGACCTCGCGCACGGCGGACTGCGCCTCGGCTGGACATCCGCTGCAGGGCAACCTGCTTCCTTCATCATGCGCTCGGTTACGACGATTCCCGAAACAGTTCCGTTGCGTGAGGCTGTCACGTCGATGGCCACGGCGCACCAACGCCAGCTGCTCGTGGTCGACGAGCAGGGGTTTCCCATCGGTCTGCTCGTCGACGTGGACGCGTTGCACGCCCTGCACGCGCACAATTGAGTCAGGGCTTTGGCCGGTTATCGCTGAGAAACATCACCATTCCGTGTGATCGGCTTCGGACTTCGGAAATGCGAGCGCGCGCTCAATTACCGAAGACGTGACATCCGCTGCATAATTGTGCCGCCGGTTGGTGGTTCTTGCGGTCGGCGTGACACCCAGTCGTGCACGTCGCGCGACTGGCTTGGGGTGGACGGTGGGAGGTGTGGCACGTCGCGCATTGACTGTGTTGCGCGACGGCATGCAGCGCCGGCAGGGTGGCGCGTTCGTGACAAGTCGCGCATGCCGGCGGTGTTGGCACGCCACTCGGCCCGTGCGGGCGATGGCAGGTCTGGCAACCACCCGCGATCGACGCATGAAGCGCGGTCGCCTTGTTCTCGTTCTCGTGGCAGCTCGCGCACGCCGCACCGCGCGTCGTCTTCTCGCCCGAGTGCGGTTCGTGGCAGTTCTGGCATTGGCGATGTCCCACCGGTGCCGAGGCTGCCTCCTTAGCATGGCAATTCCCGCACGAGGGCGCCGCTTGAGGACGATGGGCCGACACGCCGTGGCAAGACGAGCAATCCTGATGACCGCGGCTCACGGCGGTGAGTCGGGTCTCGGCTGTGTGACAGCTCGCGCACAATTCTGCCTTCGCAGCCGCCGGGAAGGCGTGCGGCTTGTGGCAGTCCGTGCAGACTTGACCACCCGCGTGTGCGCCGTCGTCGGAGGTTGCGATCGCTTGATGACAGCTCGTGCAGGTGCTCGCCTTCGTCGTGCGATCGCCCGAATGGGGCACATGGCAACTGATGCACGCTTCCTTGCCCGCGTGGACGGCGGTCACGTCGCTATGACAGTGCCGGCAGGAGCTGGCTGCCTCGGCCGGCGCATGCGGCGTGTGGCAGCTCGTGCAATTGGTGTGGCTTTTGGCGAGGGCGCTCACCAGGGTGGGCTTTTGGCCGTGGCAGTCGATGCAGACGGGCGTGCCGAGCGCCACGAAATCGTGCGGCTTGTGACATGTCACACAGGCGTCGTGGCCGGCGGGTTTGGGTCCGGCCGGCTTCTGGTGGCAGCTTGAGCAGGTCGCCAGCGCGGCTTCGGCGGGCGCGTGTGCGCGATGGCAGTCGAGGCAGTTTTTGCTGGCGGGGTGAGCAGCGTGCTGCAGGGCACGCTCCTCGTGGCAGGACTCGCAGGCTTGCGGCCGATTGGAAGGGTCCTCGTGCGGATGATGGCAATTGCCACACTCGGTCGTGCGATGCTCCGTCACCGCGACGAGCGCTCCTTGGGTGTCGCGGTGACAATCGATGCAGGCGGGGGCCGCGCCCGGTGCGAACGTGTGGCAAGTGAGGCAATCTGTCTTCTTAGCGCCGCCAGCGTGGGTATGCGTGTTTTGGTTTTCATGACAATGACCGCATACGGCGGCTCCGGGATTGGAGAAACCGCCGCGTTCCTGGCCATGGCAGTCGGTGCAAACGATGGATCCGTGCCCCACGTGCTGCATGTGACCGGCACTGGTTCGGTACTGTGCCCACGAGGCGGGCACCTCCTCGGGGACGACGGCCGGCGGCCTCCCCGAAAGAACGCGGTAAAAGCCCGCCACGCCTGCCGCGACGAGCACGAGCACCGCGGCCAGCGTTGCGAGAATGGCGCGGCGATTCGCGTTCATCACGGAATCCCGTGGCAGAGCCGGCAAGGCACATCGGTGAGCTTGTCCTTGGTGCTCGAGAAGCCGCGGCCGTGAGGGTTACCGCCGGGACCGCCCACACGATGACAATCGACACAGAGCTTCTCGCCGGCTCCACCGTGACAGCTGGCACAAGACATGGGATCGAGGCGTGCCTGCGTACCGTGCTGGCCGCCGCCCCGCGAGGTTGTGAGCCACCCGGGTGGATGCGGACTCTGGTTGGCGCTACCGGCTGCAACGCCGAGCGTTGCGTGGCAATCCATGCACGATCGTTCGCTATGGCAAGTGGTACAGAGCCCCGGTTGACCGCGCGCTTCGAGCGCATGCCGTGAGCGGAAACCGGCGCGGTGTAGACCGCTGAGGCGCACGTCGTCGAACGTAAGTCGTGAAGGCAACGCCGGAACGACGCCGACACCGTGACAACCGGCGCAGTACCGCTCGCTGTGGCATGACGCGCATAGATCCCGCGCGCTCGCTGCGCGCACCCCGTGCTCGCGTCCCCAATCGCCGTCGTGCACGAGGTGGCTCGTGGGTAACGTATCTTCGGCCGCGAGATCGACGTGACAACCGTCGCAGTCGCGCGTGCGCCATTGATCTTCGTGCTGATGGCATCCAAAGCAGATGGCCATCTTGGGACGCAGCGCTTCCGGTCTTTCCACGCCAACCTCGACATGGCAGCGCACGCAGTCGCCCTGCGCGGCGGGCATGTGAGTTCGATGTTCGAATTTTAGATGACGGCGTGCCAACTCGGCGCCGCCGCGCACGTGCGCTTCGCCATGGCAATTTTCGCACGTGCGCGCGTCATGAGGCGTCGTGTGGCAGCGCACGCAGTCAGCTGTCACGGGGAAATGCATCCCGTCCGAATCTCCCGCGGAGGGCACGCCCGCGTGGCACGACAGGCACCCCACGCCCTTGAGAACATGGGCGCGGTGCTCGAACGGGTGTGACGGCGTTGGTCGAATGCCGAGCACGCCGGCGCACGCGCCGAGGAGAAGCGAGATCACGAGAACCAGCGAAGGATGCCGGTTCACGGAACCTCGAGGGTGCGCGATACGCGCAGCAGGCCGTTCATCTCGAATCGGTAGCGCGGCGTCGATCCCGCCTCGAGCGCGGCCGAGGCTTCCCAACCCTTTCGGGAGCGCCATCCCAACGCGACGAGACCCCAGGGCCATGCCGCGCCGCGATCGCTCGAAGCATCCGCCGCTGCCACTTCGAGCTCGCTCGAGACCCGCCAGTGATCGCCGAGAGGTTCGCTCACGGTAGCGCGCACGCCACTCCATTGCGAAAGGGGAACGTCCTGGCGTCGTACTTCGAGTCCCACCCTGCCGAGACCGTCTTCGTCGAGACGTAGCGTTCCTCGCAGCGTCGCGTATCCGCCGAGCTCTCCACCAATATCCTGCCCCCCGCCCGTTAGCATCACGTCGAGCCGTGGGGCCGCTTCCCAGCGCACGGCTCCGCCCAGTACTTGCGACGGAAAATCGCCCAAAACCGAGAACAGCGACGTCGCGGGCAGGAGGCGGGACGGCGAGCGGTGCGTGCCGAAAAGCTCGACGCGAAAATGCCCGAAGCGGGTTGCGCCCGAAATGTTTCCGTCGACGATACCCGGCGACACCAAGTCGTAAGCGCCCCGCGCGGCGATATCGAGAAGGGGGGCAGGCACCAAGGCGAGATCGGCCCCCAATTCCCGTTCGCTGAGAACGCCTCGGGCCCGCTGCTCCGTGTAGGAAACGCCGACAGTGGCGCGCGAAGCAATGCGTTGCGCAAGCCTTCCGCCCGCCGCCTGATCGTGTGTGCTGATCGCGAAGCGAGGGACGACCGGGACGCCGGCGAACACCTCACCGGAAAGCCCCCAGGGCGCTCGAGCCGTCGCAGCGACGCCATCGAGGGCAAGAGGGCGAATGGCGCCGGTCGAAAAGACAAAGCGCCCCAGCCGGAGATCCCCCCATCCACGTGGAGCGCGTAGCTTCAGTGTCAGGACCAGCACGTCGGCGGTGGGATCGGTCCGCGCTCCGGCCCAAACCAAGGCTTCCGCGTCAAGCCAAGGGTACTTCTTGTCTTGCCCTTGGAGAATGACGAGACCGGTGGGTGCACGCACTTCGGAAACGGCGTCAGCTCGAAGGCGCAATGGTTCGGCGGCAGCCCTCGAGGAAAACGACACCCCGAGGGCTGCAAGCCACCACGCCAGGCGCCCAATTCGCCCCCACATCCTTATTTCATTTTGAAGTACAATGCCTAGCGGCGGCTTTCAATCAGCATCGACCGGGGGAGCCAATCGTGATTCTGCATCACCCGCTTGCGCTCATCGCGCTTACCTGTGCCGCGCTGTCAGCAACGATCCTTATTGGGTTTCTCGTGCGTCGTCCGCTTCTCGTCGGGTCGACCAAGTTATGGTTGCTGCTCGGCCTCGGTGTATTCCCGCTGGGCGTCGCGACGGCAGGCAACGCCGCGGGATTCGAGGCCACCAAGGAGCGCAAGTTCTGCGGATCGTGTCACGTGATGGTGCCCCATGCGTCCGACTCGAACGACCTCAAGAGTACTTCTCTGGCGTCCCGGCACGCGCGCAACAACTTGTTCGGCGAGCAGAATTGCTATGTGTGTCACGCCGATTATGGAATGTTCGGAACCATCCTCACCAAGCTGGGGGGCATGAGGCACGTCTATGAGTACGTGACGCGCTACCGCAACGTCTCCCTTGAAGCCGCCAAGGAGACAATCCACCTCTATAAGCCGTATCCCAACAGCAACTGCATGCAATGCCATTCGACGAACCTCGAGCTCTGGATGAATGTGCCCGATCACAAGTCGTCGCTCGCCGAAGTTCGCGAGGGCCGCGTGAGCTGCGCCAGCGCCGGCTGCCACGGGTTCGCCCACCCCTTTACCAAGCCTGCGGCTTCCGTATCGCCGGCTTCCCACCGCTCTCCCGAGAGAGCTCCCCACGAAACACGCGAGACTCCATGAGAACGACGTCCTATGGCCGCATCTTGCGGATTGCCTGCGTCCTCAGCTTGGTCGGCCTCGGCCTGATGGTGTGGTCACTACTCGATCCGACGCCAATGCCCGTCCTGGTGGCGATGTCGGTCGGACAGGTTTTCGGCACGCTCTCGCTGCTCGCATTCTTGGGCGTGGTAGTAGCAGACCTTCGCCACGCGCACCTGGAGAGAGCGCCGTTACCTAGCGGACCGACGAGCCAGGACGCGCGTTAAGCTCGGGCATGACCAAAAGAGGAGGCCCTGCCATGGCGGAGATGAAATCGAAGTCGAGACTGAATGACAATCGCGTCGTCGTCGTCGTCGTCGTCGTTGGGATCGACTTCTCCGCGACTACGTAGCGCGCGACGGACGCTCCGGAGCACGAGGTTCACTTTTCGCACTCAAATTGGGGACAAGATGAAACGGTATTGGTTTGCGTTCGCGGCGATCGTTCTAAGCTCGTTCGCGGTTCTGTTGTGGGTTGGGTCGCGCATCTACCAACAGGCGCCGCCCATCGCTGCTCGCGTCGTCACGACCGACGACGTCGAGGTCGTGGCTCCCGGCGAAATCGAGGCGGGGCAGAACGTGTGGCAGGCGATGGGCGGCATGCAAGTCGGTTCGATATGGGGCCACGGCTCCTACGTCGCGCCGGATTGGAGTGCAGATTGGCTTCATCGCGAGGCCACGTTCGGGCTCGACGAGTGGAGCCGCGCCGAAAACGGCGTGCCTTTCGGCGAGCTCGACGGCGAACGCCAGGCTGCATTGACGGCACGCCTTACGGGCTCGATGCGAAAGAACACCTACAATCCGTCGACCGGTGTGCTGACGCTCGAGCCATGGCGCGCCCGAGCCTTCGCCGCCAACCATGCGCATTACACGGACGTCTTTAAGAATGGTCGCGCCGCGTACGCCATTCCGGAAGGCACACAGACCGATCCACAAAAGCTCCGTGCGCTATCTGCGTTCTTTTTTTGGTCGTCGTGGGCGGCGTCAACGAATAGGCCCAATGACGATGTCTCCTATACGAGCAACTGGCCGCACGAAAAACTGGTCGGCAATCAGCCGACCAGTGACTCGGTCGTGTGGACCGGCGTCAGCATTCTCGTGCTGTTGGCAGGGATCGGGGCGCTTTCGTCGTGGCATGCCTCGAAGGAGCCTGAACCCGGCGATCGACGGCCACCCGACGCTGATCCGTTGCTCGGAGCGCCGGCGACGCCGTCCCAGAAGGCGACGCTCAAATACTTCTGGGTCGTGACCGCTCTCATCGTGACGCAGGCGCTTTTCGGTGTCATCACTGCGCACTATGGCGTCGAAGGCGGAGGGTTTTACGGAATTGATCTGGCCGCCATCCTCCCCTACAGCATCACGCGCACCTGGCATACGCAGCTCGGCATCTTCTGGATTGCGACGGCTTGGCTGGCCGCCGGCCTGTACATCGGGCCGGCGATCGGCGGCACCGAGCCGAAGTTTCAGCGCCTCGGAGTCAACCTTCTGTTCGGCGCGTTACTCTTCGTTGTGGTCGGTTCGATGACCGGCGAATGGCTGAGCGTCAAAGGTTACTTGTCGGGTGACGCCTGGTTTTACTTCGGACACAGCGGTTATGAGTACATCGATCTCGGACGCTTCTTCCAGATTGCGCTCCTCATCGGTCTCTTTCTCTGGCTCTTTCTCGTCGCGCGTGCCGTGCTGCCCGCCCTTCGTCGCAAGGATGAGCAACGGCCGATCCTCGTGCTGTTCTTGATTTCGTCCCTTGCCATCGCAGGCTTCTACGGCGCGGCGCTCGGATACGGTCATCACACCAATCTCGCCATCGCCGAATACTGGCGCTGGTGGGTCGTGCACCTCTGGGTAGAGGGTTTTTTCGAGGTCTTTGCGACTGTCGTCATAGCCTTCTTGTTCGCGCGCATGCAGCTCGTCGACGTCAAAGCAGCAGGGCGCGCCGCACTTCTCTCGGCGTCGATCTTTCTGTCCGGCGGCATCATCGGCACGCTGCATCACCTGTACTTTTCCGGCACGCCGACCTTCGTGCTCGCGCTCGGCTCGGTTTTCAGCGCGCTGGAAGTGGTTCCCTTGATGCTGATCGGCTACGAAGCGTGGGAAAATCTTCGCCACGCGCGGGCGGAGACTTGGGTCAGCCGTTACCGGTGGCCCATCTACTTCTTCGTTGCCGTCGCATTCTGGAATTTACTCGGCGCGGGTGTCTTCGGATTCATGATCAACCCGCCGATCGCGCTCTACTACATGCAAGGCCTCAACACGACGGCGGTGCACGGGCACGCCGCCCTCTTCGGGGTCTATGGGATGCTCGGCATCGGCCTCATGCTCTTCTGCCTCCAGCTCCTCGCGCCGAAACGACAGATCGACGAAAAGCTCATGAAATGGGCTTTCATCCTCTTGAATGGCGGACTCTTCGCCATGGTCGTCGTGAGCCTTCTACCCGTGGGGCTCATGCAGACCTGGGCGTCGGTCAAGGTCGGGTATTGGTATGCGAGGAGCCCCGAGTTCCTTCAGACGCCCGTCATGCAGCGACTGCGCTGGCTCCGCGTGCCGGGCGACACGATGTTCGCTGCCGGTATCGGCACTCTGGCCGCCGCGGTGGTGCAGATGAGTCGCCAAGGCGCACGTGGCACGACCACCGTGGAGCCCCTCCCCAGCGTACGCCCGGCTTTGTAGCTTCGACCTACCTCGCGCTCGAGCGCCGGGTAGTTCGGTGTCATCGGCTGCGAAAAAATGAGAGACTGGCGGCGCAAGGGGGAAAGCGGCGCAAGCGACGTCGCCAGTCCAATGTTCGCGTCCGACGTGAATACAATGCGGCTCGTCATTGCAGTCGTCCTGGGTGCGGCCGCCGGGACGGGACTCTTCACCTTCCGCTATGCGGAAGGCCTTTCTTATTTTTCGTCCGACCCCAAGGCGTGCGCCAACTGCCACATCATGAACGAACAATACGATTCGTGGACCAAAGCCAGTCACCACGCTGCCGCTGGCTGCGTCGACTGCCATTTGCCGCGCGCGCTCATTCCGAAGCTCATCGCCAAGGCAGACAACGGATGGCATCACTCGAAAGGGTTTACGCTCGAAAATTTTCATGAGCCCATCATGATCAAGGATCGCAACGCCGGGATCCTCCAAGAAAACTGTCTCTTTTGCCACGGCGATTTCGTCCACGAGATCGTGGGGGGATCGACGACGGCCGAAGACGCCGTGACCTGCGTCCATTGCCACGCTCACGTCGGACACGGTTCGCGCCCCTGACCTCTCGCGCCGTCCCCAAGGCTGCCCACGGAGTTGCTATTGACCGCTAAGCCCGATCCCTCTCGCTCGTCGGCATCTGTTGCGCGCCGCAATCGCATTGTGTTCCTGTTGGTGATGTTTGCCGGTGCTGCTGCGGCAATCGGAATCACCGCGCTGCTCGTGAACATCTTTTCGCACAAGCAGGAAGCTAAGAATCCGTACCTTCGCTTCGTCGCCGTGACGCCCGACACGACCGATCCGGAAGCGTGGCGTAAGAATTGGCCCCGGCAGTACGACGGCTACCGCCGCACGGTCGAGGCGACCAAGACGAACTTTGGCGGCGGCGACGTCAATCCTCTGCAAAAGGCCGAGGCCTATCCTTGGCTCACCCGAATCTTTGCCGGCTACGCGTTCGCGCTCGACTACCACGATCGCCGCGGCCATGGATTCATGCTGTTCGATCAAGAATCGACCAAGCGCGTCACGGAGCGCCCGCAGCCGGGAGCTTGCTTGCATTGCCACGCCTCGATCATCCCCACTTACCGCAGGGTCGGGGGTGGGGACGTGCAGAGCGGCTTCGTAAAAGTCTCGGCCATGAAGTACCAAGAAGGTCATGACGAAGTCGAGAAGACGGGTTCCCTCGATCCCGTTTGGAACGGCGTCGTTCAAGAAATGAAGCACGTGGAAGGCGCCCACCCCGTGTCATGCGTCGACTGCCACGCGCCCGACACCATGGAGCTCCGAGTCAATCGCCCCGGCTTCATCAACGGTATTCGCGCGCTGGCCATGTCCGATTCTCCCGTCCCGCACCTCCTCTCCATCGAGCGTTGGCGCGCTGGCGCCCGCAAGGAGCCATACGATCCGAACCGGGATGCAACGCGGCAGGAGCTGCGATCTTTCGTCTGTGGTCAATGCCACGTCGAGTATTACTGCGGTCCCAAGGTCACCCTATTTTATCCGTGGAACAATGGTCTTCGGGTCGAAGAGATCGAGCGCTTTTACGACGAATACAATTTTCCCGATGGTCATCGATTCTACGATTGGCAGCACGCTGATACAGGTGCCGAGGTCTTGAAGGCCCAACATCCCGAGTTCGAAACGTGGAGCCAGGGCATTCACGCGCGGTCCGGCGTCGCCTGCGCCGATTGCCACATGCCTTACACGAGGGAAGGGGCCATGAAGGTTTCCGACCATTGGGTGCGCAGCCCACTTCTCAACATCTCTCGGGCCTGCCAAACCTGCCATCACTATGCAGAGACGGAGATCAAGGGGCGCGTCGACGTCATTCAGCAGAGGAACAACGTGCTGCTTCAGCGCGCCGGCGCGGCCATGGTTGCGCTCATCGACGGGATCAAAACGGCGCAAGCCGGTGGCGCCACGCCCTCAGAGCTTGCCGGCGCGCGTGAGCTCCACCGAAAAGCACAATGGCGCCTCGACTTCGTCGCCGCCGAAAACTCGATGGGCTTCCATGCCCCTCAAGAAACGGCGCGGATTCTGGCGGAATCGATCGACTATGCGAGGCAAGGTGAGCTGGCCGTGATTCGAAAGACGGTTCCGAAGAATTGAGAGCCTGATGTGACATTTGCGTTCGGGAGCTGGGTTTACCCTGCAGTCAGCGCGGTCGCGTCGATTACGGAGGCCCCCGCGGTAATGCCGAGCTAGAGAAAACGTCCATGCGGGTCAGCCCGAATTGGATTTTCCTCGCCAGGATTGCAACCGCGTGCTTCTGGACGACCAGCGCAGCCGCGCAAGCCACGTTTTACCAAGTGCCGAGCGGGGACATCACGAACCCGCGCGACCTGTACTTTCAGCAGCAGTCGACGCTCACCGACCGTCTCGACTTTTCGTTTCAAGGGATGGTGGGCGTGGGTTTCAACTTCGATGCAGGCCTTAGCGTCTACAACTTTGATCTCATGAGGATCGGCGGGAAAGTCGTCGTCGCCGACAATGACTCGGAACGGAGCGAACCAGCGACCCAAACTTTGGAGAAGAGATTGTCACGCTTCTACGCGTGGCCTCATCGTGTTGGACGGCCAAGGTCAGCGTTCCTGGGCTTCGAGTCGCCCTGCTCGAAATTCTGAAGAGGTTAGAACGCGAGTAAATTCGATTCGACTTGATGGCGCCGCGTGCGCTCACCCAGCAATGGCTGGCCTGACCAGCTCGACGAGCTCCGCGCCACCGGATCAGTTGGAGCGCCTACCGATGCTCATGCAAGCCATCGATGACTACGGAGTCCCGACCGTCACCCGTCCAGGGTCGTGCACCGCGGCGGCGATAGCCGCATGCCGCCGATTTGCACAAACATAAAATAGGTTTTAATGTTCGTGCAATGCCTCGTCCCTCTGCAACCGGCTCGGCGCCCGATTGGAACAGGCTTTTCGAGCTCGCCTCAGCGCAGGGCGGGTATTTCACGAACGCTCAAGCGGCGGCGGCCGGTTATTCACCGCCTCTTCTGCAGTTCTACGTCAAAAAGGGGCGGCTTGAGCGCATTCGGCGGGGGATCCTTCGGCTCGTTCACTATCCAACAGGCGACGACGAAGATCTCATGCCGCTTTGGCTCTGGTCGGACCGTAAAGGCGTCTTCAGTCACGAGACGGCCCTCATGATGAACATGCTCTCCGACGCTCTGCCCGCAAAACGGCACATGACCCTGCCGACTTCGTGGTCGAAGCGGCGTCTTCGCGTTCCGAAGGGCGTTGTCGTCCATTACGACGACGTTCCAAAATCCGACGTTACCTGGTTCGGCCCCGTGCGCGTGACAACGCCGCTACGCGCTGTCGTCGATGCCGTGCGCGCGCACGTCGCAGAGGACATCGTTCGACAGGCCGTGGAGCAGGGCATTCGTCGTGGACTCTTTGAACGAGCGACGGTGAATGCCGCACTCCGCAGGGCTAGAAAGGAACGCGATGCCGCTGCCGCGAAGCTACGCAAGTCCTGAAGCGTTCCGGCAGGCCCTGGAGCAACGCGTACGGGTGGCTGCCGGCTCCTCCGGAATGGGCCGTTTCCGGCAGGTACTAATGTTCGATCGATTCCTCGCACGTGTCTTCAGCCACTTTGGTGAGCGGGCGATCGCAAAGGGTGGGGTCGTGCTTGAGCTTCGCCTCGAACGCGCTCGCACCACGCGCGACGTCGACGTTCGCCTCAGCGGACCGAGCGACGATCTGCTTGTCGAGCTTCAACGCGCAGGCCGCCTCGATCTAGGCGACTTCCTCACGTTCCAGATAGAGCCCGATCGCGATCAGCCGACCATCGAAGGCGACGGCATGGTTTACGAGGGCTTTCGGTTCCGCGTTCAAGGCCTGCTCGCAGCCAAGGTGTACGCCGGTCCCTTCGGGCTCGACGTGGGTTTCGGGGACGTGCTGACCGAGCCTCCGGAGATGATCGACGGGACCAGCTTTCTCGATTTTGCGGGAGTGGTGCGTGCGCGACACCGCATCTACCCGCGCGTCGTGCACATCGCCGAGAAGCTGCACGCGTATAACTGCCGAGGTCGAGAGAGAACTCTCGCGTGAAGGACCTGCCGGACCTGGCTCCTCTTGCCGAGGTCGGCGCGCTTGAAGCAGCCAGCCTCAGAAAGGCGCTCGACGCAACGTTCAGCTTCCGCAAGACGCACCTGCTGCCGGTCGTGCTGCCGCCTCCGCCTGCAACTTGGAGTGCCGTATACGCGAAGATGGCCCGAGAGGACGACCTCCATTGGCATTCCATCGATGCCGTTTACGATGCAGCGCGAACCTTCCTCGAGCCAGTTCTCACGTTGCCTGAGGGCGTCTGGAATCCAGCAAAGTGGAGCTGGCAATCGATGCAATGAACAATGATGTAGACCGCGCCCGCGCTACCAGCCTCCAACGCGTCGTCCCGCTTTCGCCTCGGGGCGTCGCATCAGGCCGCGCCCGACGCTCACCAGCTCACAGCGGATGGGCTAAGTCCGTAGTGCGAAAGGGGGGACTTGAACCCCCACGAGAGTTACCCCACTGGAACCTGAATTCGAGTTTGCCGACATCGCAGCGCGGCGCGCGTAACGACTCGCTACTTTTCCCGACGTTTTTGGGGTGCCACGCCGACCGCCGAAACGGCCCGAGCCACCTCCCGACGCTGGTTGCGATTGAGGTTGCGTTTGAGACCCCGACGGGGCGAGTTCAGGGATCGCACGGTCGAGCGGGTGCAGAGGACCGAGGCGGAGTTCTTGCGAAGTCCGGGCGGCCGAGCGGTAACGCTCGATCATGTCGCTGCCCTGATGGCCCGTTCGATCCTTAACCCAAGTCTCCGTCTTGCCGTTCGCGAGCGAGAGCGTAACGAAGGTGCCGCGGAGGTCGTGCGCCCGGAATCGAAGCCGCTCGGTCGTCTGCACCTTGAATAGCGCGGCTCGCTCAAGCTCCGCCTCCTCCATGTCTTTTCGCAGCGTGGCGGCGAGCTGTGCGAAGTCGATCCAGCCCACGCCATCGTCGAACACGCGGGTGCACGGAACCGCCTTCCCGTCTCGTCGCCGCTTGTGCTC
>DATHEQ010000123.1:0-11466 GCA_035318505.1 Polyangiaceae bacterium
CCGACACCGGTGGCGAAGAGGACGTGGTGCCACAAGCAACGAGCCCAAACGTCGTCACCAGCAGGACCCTACTTTGGGGAGTCTGCCCGCGAGACAGCCGAGGCCCCACATAGGCACGATCCACCATGAGACCCGAGCGTACTAGGAAAGCGTGAGGGCGCTCGCAAGCAGCAAAATCATGAGTATTTCAGCGCGCCCGGACCGATTCGAACGGCCGACCACCGGATTCGAAGTCCGACGCTCTATCCAGCTGAGCTACGGGCGCGAGAGGGCGTAACCTAGCGTAAGAAAGCAGAAGTTCCAACTGCGATCCGAAGTTGTCCAACTCAGCCCAAAGCGGAGCGTTACCACGCCATTACCAGACCGGCACTTGGCGCCGCGCGTACGAGGTTCAGCAGGTCACCCGGTCGAGCCGAGTGCTTGCGTCTATGCGTTGAAAAGAATGCTTGATTCGCGTGATCGCCGAAACCCCGGGCGTTCAGCGGCGTACGCGCCCGAACAATGTTCGTCCTTGGGCCATCCGACCGCCAGTCCGACGCTCTCTCGGCCTCCCCGCGCTGGGGGCCATTTCGCTAAGGCGCGCGACCGCGATCGACTGTTCCCATGTATGGACAAAGCTCGGCTGGAAGCGGTCGCGACTCGCCGGGCAAGACGCGTGGACGGTGCGGGTCGCTCGACGAGTTCACGCAGAGCGGTGACCCGGAGGCACCACGCCGGAAGCCGAGTGCTCGGCGCGCTCATTGACGTCGATGGGGCTCTAGAAGCGTTACGACGACCGGTTTTTGGCAGACAGAGAGGAATGTGCGGTCGATTGCCTGGCACGGCTCTCCGGTGTACTGAGGAAGGATCCACGATGAAAACGGCTTTCCGGTGGTTCTCGATTGCGGCGATGACGTGCGCCGCATGGGGCTGTAACTCGTCGTCGCGCACCGGTGCAGCCAGCGAGCCGTCCGCTCAACCGTACGCCGACAACGCTGCGGCAAGCGCAGCGATGGCCACCGCTTCGACGCCGGCGAACTTGGCGCAGCCCGTCATCGCTCCGCCGTCGAGCCCGCACGCCCCGAAGGACGGTGGCTCAAAGAGCCCGGTGAGCTCGGTTGCGACCACCGCCGCAAGTGCCCTGCCGAAGAGTACTTTGTCAAGCGCGCTCGCTTTTGACAAAGACATCACCCCCGACGACCGCCAAGCCGTACTTGCCGCCATGGTCCCTGCCAAAGGCGCAAGTCCCAAGGACTCACGTACGCTGTCGATCGCCAAGCTCGATCTCAATCATGACGGCAAACCGGACTATATCGTCATCAACAACGATCCGGGCTTCTGCGGGTCCGCCGGCTGCTCGACGTCCGTTCTCCTGTCTCAGGGCGAAAAACGCGTCACGGCGCTCGCGGTCACCGCACAAGGCATGGAGCTTGGCAACGGCACGACACGAGGCGTTCGAGACCTCTTGCTAGACGGTAGGGTGACCTGGGTCTGGAACGGCGGTGCCTACGTGGTCGGCGCGCGAACGGCGCCCGGGTGCCTGCCCGCGTCAGAACGGCGCAGTCCCATGCCGCCCAACTCTACGAAGCTCGCGCCGAAAGAAGTAGCCCAGCGCTTCGGGGCGAAGTCGGACGAGGCCCTGAACAAGGATCCTGCGACGCTGGCGTCGCTCCGCCGCCTCGACCCGACAATCGACGAGCTGATCATCGCGATGTCCGAAGACACCGCTGCCGTTCGCTTGAGCGATGGCAGAGAGATCGTCCTCATGCGGGGGCGATCGGTGCGCGCGGCCGGCGCAAAGCGACACGTCGTTGCATATGAACCCAGCAAGAAGCAAGCATTCCTCCTCCGAGAGACGGACGACTGCGATTGGAAGCTCGAAGGCAGTCCCGATTCGAACGTGCGAAGCGTTCTCATCAACCACGCAGTCTCTTCGAATTGGTGAAGCGCCCTTCGGATCCCCCTGATCAAACGACGATGCCATTGGGAATGGTCGCCCTGGCCATCCGTGCCGACACCGGCACCCAATAGTTATGCCAGGCGCTTCTCAGAAGCGCGACACCCAGCCCCGAAGCCGCGAATCCTCCGAGCCCACGCCGACACCTTCCCCGATTGAACTGGTAAGGAATGCGCCAAACAAGTCGGACAACCGGGAGAACCTCCGGCCGAACATTGGAATTGACATACCTAAACCACTTCCACGCTGAAACGGACGCTCCCGCTGCGCCCGAGGGTGATGATGTCGCCAGCGTTGAGCGGAACCTCTATGTGAGGGCCCGCGGGCTCTCCGTTCACGAGTGAGCCGTTGGTCGACTGCTGGTCTACGAAAACAAGCAAGAGTCCCTTAAAGCCTACCCAAGCGTGCGCCGCCGAGACCTGCGCGTCAACGACGACGATCTCCGAGGCGCTTGGCTCGCGACCGATGACCGCACCCGACCCGATCGAAACGACCTGGCCCTCCAGGGGTCCCGCCAGGAACCGCAGCGACACCGTTGGGGTGTCGCCTCGAAAGACCTCGGTCCCGCCACGCGCGGAAGGGGAGCGCGGCAGGATGCTGGATCGCACCGCGGGCGGAGTTGAAGGGGCGTTGAGACCCGGAGCGACCGAAGGCGCCCCCGTCGGTGGAAGGCTGCACATCAGTTGTGCGAGGGCCTCCGCGTATGTGAGCCAGGTCTTGACTCCCTGCTCTGCCAGCCGAGTCCCAGCTGAAAGCTTGCCCAGTTGGGTGAGAACACGAATCTCGGCGAAGGTCACGGGCCCCTGCGTGCCACCGGCGGGCGCGCTGAAGAAAAACCGTTTCTCGCTGGCGGCAGTCCAGCGCGGGCCTAGTAAATCGACAGGAATGTCCGCCGCCATGATGATCTGGGTCGAAGCATGCGCGTCGTTCATGAGACGCTCGGCCAGCCGCTCTACGGAAGCCTCAAACCAGGAGCGCGCAAGACGTCCGTTACCGAAGTCCGAACCACGGTCCCGATACAACACGCCGAACGCCGCTCTCAACACCGGCAGCGCGTCGTCGGTCACCTCAAGCTTGCGATCCGCGCAAAGCTTCCGATAAATGGCCACGAGCTCGTCAGCACCGTAGTCGGCAAAGTGGATGACGCGAGTGAAGCGAGACTTGAGGCCCGGGTTCGTGGCGATGAAGCGCTCCATGTGCTCTGTATAGCCAGCGACAATCACGCTCAGCCGCTCGCGCTTGTCCTCCATAGCCTTGAGCAGCGTATCGATGGCTTCACCCCCGAAGTCGTGACCGGTCTCTTTACCACTTAGGAGGGCGTACGCCTCGTCGATGAAAAGCACCCCATCTAGGGCGTCCTTGACCACTTCGCTGGTCTTTAGGGCGGTCTGACCCACGTGGCCTGCGACGAGCCCGCTGCGATCCGTCTCCACCACATGGCCGCGCTTCAGCAAGCCGAGGCCCGCAAGGATTCGGCCAATCAGGCGCGCTGCTGTCGTCTTACCCGTGCCGGGGTTGCCAGTGAAAACCAAATGCAAGCTGACCGGAGTTGTCGGCTGTCCGGCCGAGACGAGCCGTCCGTTCAGGCGGGCCAGCGAGACGAGCTTGCGAATCTCTCTCTTGGCCTCGGTGAGACCAATCATCGAGTCGATCTCCAAGAGCAGCGCATCGACATCCAAGACAACGCTCGTCCGATCGTCCGGCACGTCTTCCGCGGTGATTAGCTGGAGCACTTCGCGGTCTCGACGCGGCAGGCTCGTGACGCGTGCGGCCTGCCCTTCGATCACCTTCTCGAACAGCTCGCGGACAGAGCGACCGTTGCCAAAATTCTCGCCGCGGTTTCGGTACATCTCGTGCAGTTTCTTGCCAAGCTTCTTGTGAGCCGCTGGCTGCAAAACGAATTGCTGTTGGGCGGCCATACTCTCTAGTATTCGCATCAGATCCGGTGGCTCATAGTCTTGAAAGTCGATGTAGCGCGTGAAACGCGACTGCAACCCCGGATTGGACTCGATAAACTTCCGCATCGGTACTGTGTAGCCAGCCACGATCACCGCTAGCCTGTCACGTTGATCTTCCATGGCTTTGAGCAGAGTGTCGATCGCCTCCTGTCCAAAATCCCGTTCGGAATCCTTCTTGAGCGTGTAGGCCTCGTCGATGAACAAAACGCCATCTTGCGCTTCCGAGATTCGCTTGAGGGTCTTAAGCGCTGTCGCGCCGATGTATTCGCCCACCAGCGAAGCTCGATCAACCTCGACAACGTGACCCCTGCTCAGAAGGCCTAGCTCCTTGTAGATGCGCCCGACAATGCGCGCCACGGTGGTCTTGCCGGTTCCTGGATTTCCCGTGAACGCAACGTGCAAGGAAGTGCCCAACGTCGAAAGCCCATGCTGCTTTCGTTGCTGCTGTAGTTGCGCAAAATCAATAAGCTTCTTTACCTCCTCCTTGGCTCGAGCCAGGCCAATCAACCCCTCGAGCTCCTCGAGACCGCTGCGGCCCAAATGCGCCTCAGGCGCGCTCGAGTGCACCCGCGCAGGCTCAATAGGCTTTGCGGTGACGGTGGTTGTGCCATCTGGCAGCGGCCGCTCATTCTCGGTGCAGGCCTGAACGAAGATCTCACCGGTGCCGTCCACAATGAGCGCGGTCTCGCTGCCTTTAGTCTTAAAATGGACACCAATCAGGCTGGATTGTGCATCCTTGGCGAATACGCCGTACTTGCAGAGTTCTATCAGACACCGCTCCAATCGTACTGCTGCCCGCTCACATAAGTAGATCCCTGCAGTCTCCTCTACCCCGGCGACTCTGGAATCAGTGATGGTAACCTTGCTATTGGCACCCGCCGCGATGGCAGGCAACTTCGACTGGCTGAAGTCGCAGTGCGCCACCGTTCCTTGCGAATCGTTGCGAAGGTAGAACCCGCTACCCCCAACGTCCGCGAATCGCGATCGCGCGATGTTGGCTCTCCCACCTTCGTCCAGAACGACGGCAGAGCTCTTGATGCGGACAAATTCAGAGTCCAAGATCTCCAACTTGCCTCCGCCGATGGCTTTGATTCCCGCCGAATCGACATCGATGACCCTGCAGCGCTGCAAATGGATTTGACCACCCTCTTTCGCAAAACACGCGAAGTATTGCGTAGGGCCGAGTTCGCTATCACTGATTGCGAATGAACCGCCACCGGTGACATAGGCGAGTTCGGCCGGACAGTTGTGCAACTTACACCCGTCCGCGGTGGCCATCCCGCCGGCGCCGATCCAGATGGCGGGATAATTGACACCTGCCTCACTCACCTCGGAACGATGCAGCGTGACTGTTGCGTACTCCTTCACGTTGACGGCGTTGCCCCGAGGATTCGTTAGCCGGCATTGATCGATTTCCAGCTTGGCTTTCTCCATGGCGGAGATTCGGCCCTGAAAAGTGAGGCCGCGGACCACGGCAGCTCCACGGAACGAGAGGTCTCCACGAACCATGACGGTGTTCGGATTCGCTGCAACGATGCTGACCGAATTGAGGCTGATGTCGCCAACGACGTAACTGCCTGGTAAGAAGTCCAGGACGTCCCCAGGCGCGAGCCTGTTGAGAACCGCTTGCACGCTTGGGGCTGAGCCGCTCCCGATCGACCACTTTGTCATGCGCCAGCCACAGTCCGCCGAGGGGAAGCCGTTGATGCATTCATGGTCCTCAGACGGTTTCTACCAGGTTTCGGTCTGATCTTCGTCAGGAGCGTACACGCGCTCTACGCGAAGCGCGCCGGGGCGCGCGGCGGGTGGGAGCCAAGACGGGCTCTTTGACCGTTGTGCAGCGCACGTCGAGTGAATTGCGACTCAATCCCCATCTTCACACCGTCTTTTCTCGACGGCGTCCATCACCGAGACGATGACGAGAACGTCCACGTTGCTGTCCCGGAGCTGAAATCGCAGGTCCTCGCTCTCGTCAGTGCGCAGCCATAGCTCTTGCACGGTGTGATGGGTCGTGTAGCTCGAAACGCTGTTGTTGGTGTGAATGTAGCCGCCGGGACCGTGGGTCGTCGTTGAGCCACCACCGGACACGTGCGTGGCTGCGTACCCGCTGAGAGAAACCTTCGTCGCCCGGCCCGCTCGACAGAGGATGCGGTTGCCCCGCACTTGCAGCTCACTCGGTGGCGCGCCAGTGCCCGGCGCGGACGGCGCCGGCACGGCCCGCGGCGCGGGCAACGCGGTCATGTTCGGAACTTGCACCATGGCCCGGGTGCCGCCCGCCTCCGCCCCCGTCACCACGGTGATGCCGCTGCGGCCCATCCGAATCGTTTGCCCGAAGCCGAGTGCTTGACCCGGCCGAACCCGTTGTTGGTCGTGGCCGATGGTGCCGTTGGTTGAGCCGAGGTCAGTGACGAGTACCTGTCCCTGACGCACCTCGAGCCGAGCGTGGCTGGCCGAGACGTCCGGGTCGCCGAGCACGATGTCACCGGCGTCTCGTCCTACTAGATAACGCCATCCAAGAGCGTTCGCCGCTCGACTCGCCCGTTCGCATAATGAATCAACACTGTTGCCGAAGTCACGGTCGTGCAACCTCACATCGAGTTTCGAGTGCAACGACGACCAGAGTCGACACCCGTACGTAACGTATTCTGGGAGGTCTGCCTTCGCAATATTGATCTCGCGCCCCGCCTTCGCCACGCTACGTCGTGAAGCGCAGGGCGAAGTCACGCACGTACGGTTTCGATCTACGTACCCACAAGCACGAGCTCACGGCCTCCGCGCCGAATATTTAACGCGCGCCCCGAACATGCACAACTGAGACGAGCCCATTTGCTGCTCGGGCCTCTATGGTATCCGCTGGGCGGTGGCCACCATCTTTCCGTTGACCAACCGCCACTCCGCGCGATCTGCGCCATCTCCGATCACGTAGGCGTCACCCATCACCTTGCCACCGGAACCGCCGAACGAGTCGAGTTGTTGCACCGCGCAGCGCGCGTCCGGCGCAAACACGTAAACGACTTCGCTCACGCCGCCGACGCCCTCGTAGGCGGTGTTCGAGATCGATAGGAAAGCCTCGAGTGACCCATTTCGATCGAGATCCCCATAGACGACACCGTAAAGCGTAGAGACTCTTTCGTTCATCGGTTCATCCAACTTGAAGTTCGGATAATGAAATTTCTGCCAATCGATCCTGCGGATATCACAGGCGCCGTTCCCTACCGGTGCCTTTTTGATGCCGTCTATCGTCGCCAGCAATTGCCGAAGGGCATTGAGATCGCTCTCGGCGGCGGCAACGTCCCTTTGTGCCTTGCTCGGTCTCGGTTTGGCCGGCGGGGGACCCAAGTCCGCTAGACGCGTCGCGTCCGCGGACGATTGCGTCGCCGACGCTGCGGCCGCCGTTGCCTCGCCCGACTCCGCCTGTGCTCGCGTCACCTGATCCGCGGTCTCTTTCGCGGCGCCGCTCGAAGCCGCTTTGAGCAGGGCCACTTGCTTTTTGGCTTCCGCGGCGGCGTCTTTCGCCGTCTTGGCCTCTTGGACGGCCTGCGCCGTCTGCCGGGAGAGTTGTGCCTCGGTCGCGACGATCCCCTTGCCTGCTTGGACGAAGGTGTCCCCGTGCGTCTTCGCTGCCTGCGCTTCCGTGAACGCCATTTCGAGCGCTTCCGCCGCAAAAGGCACGGCGGGAGCCGTTTGTCCCGGAGCGTGAAAGCGCTTCGACGCTGCCCGGGCCGCCTGCAGGTGTTTAGCAAATTCCTGCTGTTCGTCGGACGCCGTTTTTCGCTCTTGTTTGTGTCTATCGACGAGTCCCTCGATCTGCTGCTTAGCCGTTGCCGCGGCGTCCCGTGCGGTAAGAGCCTTCCCTTTGGCTTGCGTAACGAGCGCTGAAAGCGCTGCCGGATTGGCGCTTTCAGCGCCGGCCACGGCACGCCGCGCGCCGACGAGAAACGCACAAATCTGGAGGCAAAGAACTGCAATCGCAAATCCGGGACGAGCCGCGCGTCGAACCGTTCGGCCTATTTGCATTTGACCTGACCGACGCCATTCTCGCAGCGGAAATCGCCGGTAGATGCCTTTCCCGCGTTGCGGCAAATCGCGTGAGCCTCCATCGTCATCATGTTTTCCTTGCCGAGGGCGGCCTGAGCCTCGCAGCCGACGAGCCGGCTTCCGCCCCACGCGCTCTATCTCAGTGTGCGCCGTCTGCGAGCAGCCCAACCGAGCCCCAGCAGCACGACGATGGCGACAGAGGAACCAGCCGCGGGTGCCCCGGTAGTCACCGCGCATCCTTTGGATTTGCCCGCTGAGCCCCCGCCGGTATCCGAACCGCCTGCCGCGTTGCCAGACGCACCACCAGCGCCAGAGCTGGCGCCGCCGCTGCCACCGGCGCCCGCGACGCCGCCCGCATTTCCAGGATCGCCAGTATCCGAACCGCCGGAGTCGGCGGTAGTCGTGCCGGAGCCGCCCGTGCCGGAGCTACCGCTGTCGGCGGTATTCGCGTCAGCGTTGCTCGTGTCGCCGGTATTTACGTCGGTGCCGCCACCCGCATCCGCAGTGCCCCCGTCTCCCGCCCCTGCGTCGGTGCTGGTGCCCGGTCCGCTTGGGCAGGGGACCGGAGTCTGAGAACCCGCCGGCAGCGTGAGCTGGTAGAGCCCTCCGATAAGGCCTCCGATGCCCCCGCGAAAGGTTCCGTAGAGATTGCCATCGTTCCCAACGGCGGTACCCATCGGTTGCCCTCCGTCGGTCGCGGTCCCCTTGAAGTTGTAGAGGACGGTGAACGTGCCGTCGAGGGCAAGTTCGTAGACGGTGCCACGATTATTACCTGTGGTTGCACCACCATATTGGGCGGTGCCGTATAGCTTGTGATTGCGGCCTTCAATCAATGTGCCGCCGCTCGCATCGCCATCGCCGGGATTGAGGTCCACATCGCCGTCGGTTCCAACGAGCCCGTGCACGGTCGACAGGGATCCCGAAGGCGTCACCTCGAAAATGATGCCATTCCCACCGAATGCTCGACCGTAGAGATTGCCGTCGCAGGCCAACAGCAGATCGTGTGGACCGCTGCCGCTCGTGCCGCCAAACGACGCGACGACATTGAACTGTCCCGCCGGCGTAACACGGAAGACCGTGCCACCTTTGTATTGCCCACCGGTTGTAGTCGTCCCGTACAAATTCCCATTGGCGTCTTGCACTAGCCGCGACCGCGGATGAGCACCGCTGACCGCGCCGTCATCAATCCCGAAGTCATACAACGTGGTGAAGGTTCCCGCCGGTTCCAGCTTGAAGATGGTTCCCGAGCCCGTCGCGCCGTCGGCGCCGCCGTAGTAGGTCGTGCCGTAGACGTTCCCCTCGGCACCCACCACCACGGGTCCGTCGGGGTTCGCGCCGTTTGCGACGTCTGCGACCGCGAAGGCATGCAGCATCTCGAACTTGCCAGCCTTCGACAGTTTGAATACTCCGCCGTTCGCAATCGATCCCTGACCCGACTTGATGGTGCCGTAGAGGTTGCCATCAGGACCCTCGGTAACCCCACTGTGGACCGCTTCGCCGCCGGTGAACGGCATGATGGTGTCGTACGTTGATCCATCGCCTGACAGCTTGAACACGGAGCCGTTCACGCTGCCGTTGCCTGCCGTTGTTCCGTAGAAGTTACCATCCGTGGCCAGCAAAAGACCCGGATTGGGGGAATATTCGTTCGCACCGGGGCTTCCTGTGACTGAATGAACGATCCTCTCTGGAACGTCGGCCCGGGCAACTGACGGGCAGGCGACAATCGATGTGCCAAGAAGCGTGCCCAGAACGGGCGCAGCGGATACGAATGCTCGCAGCCTTGACAAATGCACCGATCGCGACAAATTAGGCTGCTTTTTCATGCTTGATTTCATCACGATCTCCGTGTGCGGCAAAAAAGCCCGGCTCGTATTCGATAGGCTTCGCTGTTCGTTGGGTATCATCCGCGTGAACATCGAAGGGTGTGGCATAACAGCGACATCCCGCTTGTGAAGCCGCGCCAGGACGCTGGCCAATTTGGCATAGTCGCTGTGGGTGCGATCCGTGTCAAGAGCGATCGGCTTTATCTGAAGGCATCGAGCGGCTGGCTTTCTAGCGCTGGTTACGAAGGGCTGACGCTGGTTGCGAACAAATATTCAAATCGAGCTGGAGGTAAAGACTCGCAACGGGCGCATAAATGGAACGCCGATAAGGATGTGGCCCCCCCTCGCACCCCTACAACGACGGCAACGAGATCGCCCTCAACGTCGCCGGCGGCCACATCGAGAACAGCAAAGCGAAACGAAGGCGGCAGCGCGATCTTCTTCGTAAGCAACAACAAGACGGGCTCGATCACCATCAAAGACTCGGCCACACGAAATAACCCGCGCGGTACGTTGGACACTCCCAATCTCCCCGGCTTTTGCGTCATCGCCAAGCAGCCGATTGTCAACTCGCAGATCTTTCGTTGAGCGGCGTCAGGTACCCGACCACGCCAAAAAGCCCTCGGCGCATCGACGACCTTCGGGGTCCACCGTCGCGAGGCGCTCCCGCTCGCAGCCCCACACATCCTCGAGCGGCGTGTGGCGCTCCACGAGCTCCGCCGCGGGGACACCAGCGCGACTCGAGGCCCGAGCGCAACGTGAAACCAAGACTCGCTCGAAAGCTCTATCGCCGACGCTACCTCGTAGAAATCTTCTTTCACAACCTCAAGCGTTTTCGCGCCATCGCCACCAGGTACGACAAAACGGCGCGCAACTACCTCGCCCTCGTCCAGCTCGCGTGTGCCCGCCTATAGCTCGACAACTAGGGACAGCCCCTGGTACTCCGTCACAGAGGAGCTGGTTCGTTTCCGGCGGCGATGTCAGGCGCAATTGTATTGCCTGGGTAGGCACGTCATCGTTGGTTGGTGCGGAACGCAGTCTGATCTAGCGTCGCGAACCCACGACTCTCTCGGTTGAACAGACAGAAAGCGAACCGGCGTTGTTACCACGCCGTTCACGCGAAGGCCGTCGATCTGCGGCTCGCCGACTTCTCGATCAAGATCCTGCCGCTCGAACGCATCATCGCGAGCAAACGCGCCGCCGGGCGGCCCAAGGACAAGGCCGTGCTCGAATCGCTGCGCGCCGCCGTCATCGCCCGGCGTGCAGCCCCGAAACGGTGAACGCGGCCCTAGCGCGTTCACCGAGGACACTCGACAGGCGATCTCTTCGTGATCGGGAAGCTTGCCCGACGGGTCCGGGTTCGCCACGAAAGCTGAGTTGGACACACGGTGACCAGTGCCCGGGCACCGGGCCCTGGTCACGCCCGAGCCCTTCACGCCTCTCACCTCGAGACTTGCGGGGCCCCCCAAACCCTTCGCGCGCCCTCACCTCAAGACCGCGGACTCCTCAAGAACGCGTCATCTCGAGCATCGTCGACCGGAATCCGCAAGCTGCAAAAAGCCGTTGCGCCGGTTCGTTCGCGATCATCGTCGAAAGCACGATGCGCGGTGCGCCGAGGACGGTGAGCTCTTCGATGATGGCGTGGACGAGCTTGCGGCCGGCGCCGCCGCGGCGCGCTTCGGCGGCCACGAACACATCGTGAATCGCGCCG
>DATHEQ010000124.1:0-28449 GCA_035318505.1 Polyangiaceae bacterium
AGCGAGCCGAACCCGAGCGGCGATGGTGAGCTCAAGATCGTCTTTTTGAATCGCGGCGAGTCGCTCTGGTCGGGCGGGCTGCGCGAGGTTTACATCTATCGGCTCGATGGGCTGCAAAAACGCCGCATCGCCGGAGCGACCGCCGGCGAGCCGGGTGCCGGTTCGCGCTGAGCTCGTCTTAGCGCCAGCGAAAATCGTAGCGCAGGAAAAGCTCGTCGCCGACCCGGTCGACCGCCCCGAGCGTGGCGTCGGGAATCTCGTCGGGCGAGAAACCGGGACCCTCGGCGAGCGTGGGCGCGAGGGCGCCCCCCAAGATCCGCGGAACGATGGTGAGGAAGAGCTCATCCACCGCGCGGGCGGCGAAGAGCTGAGCCACGAGAACCCCTCCTCCTTCGCACAGTAGCGTGCCGATGGCGCGCTCGCGGACGGCCCATTCGAGCATGCGCGGGATCTCGACCTCGCGCTGCCCCAAGGTGACGAGCGTCGCAGCTGGCGCGAGCCTTGCGCGGGCCTCGCGGGACATGCGCTCGGAATGAAGGACGAGCGACGCGCCGCCGAGAGCGGGATCGAACATCTTCTGGTTCGGTTGGATGCCATCTCCGCTGCCGGTGATCACCATGCGCAGCGGTTCACGTTCTCCGGCCTCGCGACGTCGCATGCGCTCTTTGGCGTCGATCGCGAGGTCGGGGTCATCGGCGCGCAGGTTGCCGCCACCGATGACAATGGCATCGGCCCCCGCTCGGATCTGGCGCATGCGTCGCGGATCTTCGTGATGGCGCGACATCATGAATGGGCCTTGACGCAATCCGGGGGCGAGCGTGATTTTCCCGTCGACGCTCGACGCAAAATTGACGAGGACGCGCGGACGCGACGAGCTCATGCGGATGGGCAGTCGTAGCACTCACCGGCATGGCTCGCTCGCGCGCGGTCCGTGCTCCGCCGGAAGCCCTAGTCGGCGCGGGCATGTCCATCGGAGCGACGCCTGCCTGCGGTGCTACGCTCGTTTTGCGTGACGTCCATGGTCTTGTCGCTCGCGGGTTTCGGCAACGGATTGTCGGCGCCGTTTCGCGCCCTGCGCGCACGGCGATTGCTGCGAAGGGGCAGCCTGGTGGTGCTGATCCTCGACGGGCCGGTCGTCGAGCTCGCCGACCGGCGCCCTTGGTGGCGGCGCATGCCGTCGCGCGCGACATCGCTCGCCAGCGTGCGGGAAATCGTCAGGCTGGTGGCCGCCGACGCCAAGGTCAAAGGCCTTGTCGTCGAGATCCGGTCGATTCAAGCAGGTGCGGCCACCGCGACGTCCCTGCGTCAGGCGCTCCTCCGGCTCAAGGAAAGCGGCAAGCCTCTGCTCGCTTATTTGCCGATGGGAGGCGGATCGCGCGAGATGCTCGTCGCTTCCGCCGCCGACAAGATCGTGATCGGACCGGCGAGCTCGATCGCGCCGCTCGGTGTCGCGGTGGAGACGCGGTATTTTCGACGCGTGCTCGACCGAATCGGCGTATTGCCGGAGATCTTCGCCCGCGGAGAATTCAAAACGGCGGGGGAGTCATGGGCGCGCGATTCGATGTCGGCCGAGCAACGCGAACAGCTCGGTGCCATTCTCGACGTGATGGAGGGCGAGCTGATGGACGCCCTCGGTAAGGGGCGGCGCCGTTCGCCGGAGGATGTGCGCGCCCTCGTCGACGGTGGTCCGTATCGTGCCCCCGATGCCGTCGCCAAGCATCTCGTCGACGCCGCGGCCTACGACGATGACCTCCCCAAGTCGTTTGCCTCCGAGGACGGCGAGCGCGCCACGATGGTGCCGGCCAAAAGCTACCTCGCGGTTCGCCGTTCGCCTCCGCGGCGCCAGGGTATCGGGGTCGTCAAATTGCGCGGACCCATCGTATCCCGCGCGCCGCTCGCCCTTGGGCGGATGGCCGAAAGCGAGCAGGTGATCGGCGCGCTTCGCGCGGCGGGCGAGGCGAAGGCCGTGCGCGGCGTGGTGCTCCTCATCGATTCGCCCGGTGGCAGCGTGCTCGCGTCCGACCGCATCTACCACGAGGTCGCGCGCCTCGCCGAGAAGAAGCCCGTCGTCGCCTATTTCGTCAACGTCGCTGCCAGCGGCGGTTACTACGTCGCCGCCGGTGCTCACGCCATCGTCGCGCAACCGACGACGATCACCGGGTCCATCGGCGTCGTCGCCGCGCATCTCGTGTTGTCACCTCTTCTCGACAAGCTCGGCATCGTGACCGAGCTCGTGAAGCGCGGAGCGCGCGCGGACATGCTTTCGCCGAGCCGCCCCCTCGACCCAGGGGAGCGCGACGCCATGAGCCGCGAGATCGAGGGTTATTATCGGGACTTCGTCGACATCGTCGCGCGCGGTCGAAGTCGCGCCCCCGAGGACATCGAGAAGCTCGCGCGAGGCCGCGTCTACAGCGGTGCAGAGGCCTACCGATTGGGTCTCGTCGATCGGCTGGGAGATTTCGAGACGGCCCTCGACGTCGTTCGCGAGCGACTCGGCGAAACGGAGCCCCTCGCTCCCGCCGTGATCAAGCCGCCGCGCACCATGCCGAAGCCGCCCGAGCTGCCCACGCCTTTCATTGCGGCGCTCGACAGGGCAGGCCTCGGCGGCGCGAGAGCGCTGGCCACGCTCGGGCTATCGCTGGGCCCGGCGGAAAGGGTGCTGGCGTGGAGCGAGCTGGCAGGGCTCTGGTGAGCGCAGGCGCGGTTCGCGCGCTCGCGGTGTTCGGCGCGGCCTGCAGTACGACGCAAGCGCCGGACCCGGCGGTCGGCGCGCGCGAACCGGCGGCGACCGCGAGTGCGAACACGGCCGCGAACGCGAGCCCGACCACGACCACGAATGCGACAGCGGCTTCGGCCGACGGGCCGGAGGTTGGGCGTTTGCCCCCGCTCACCGCCGACAAGGAGCTCGTGCACCTTGCCGTGCCGGGGTTTCGCGACGCCGTCGTCTCGGTGCCCATCGGTGCGACGGGACCGCGACCCATCGTGCTGGCGCTGCACGGCAATTTCGATCGACCGGAGTGGCAATGCGAAGTGTGGCGCGGCATTACGCACGCACGCGCCTTCGTGGTGTGTCCGCGAGGTATCCCCCGCCCCGATGCGCCACCATCGCTCAATCGGTGGACCTACGGAAAAGGGTCCGCTGTGCGCGCCGAGGTCGAAGCCGCGCTGACCGCCGTACGCACGCGTTTCGAGGGTTACGCGGCGAGCGACCCGCTCCTTTACACGGGGTTTTCGCTAGGCGCGATCCACGGCGTCGGAATCGTGGCAAGCGATGGACGGCGCTATCCGCGCGCCGTGCTCGTCGAGGGGGGGCACGACGGTTTTACACCGGCGCGCGCCAAGGCGTACGCCGCGGCGGGGGGAAAGCGCATCCTTTTCGCGTGTGGTCAGCGCGCCTGCAAAACCGACGCCGCGCAGGCGCGCAAGAATCTCCAGCGCGAGGGCGTCGAAACGGAGCTCGTCTACGGCGGCGAGGTCGGCCACACCTACGACGGCCCGGTGGCCAGCGAGATCGCCAACGCCTGGGCATGGCTCATTGCCGACGACCCCCGCTGGACGGACCCCGCGGCCGCCGGCGAGGTGCAGGGCGGAAACTAGTCCCGCGCAGAACCCCGGCCGTTCGCGGTTATCGCGAGGTCACCGCTGGTCGCCGAGCCAAGGAGGCGATAGAGGGAACGAGAGAGGGACGGCGCATGACCATGAGACGATTCGTCGATAAGCGCGTGGTGATCACCGGCGGCGGCAGCGGATTGGGGCGCGCTCTGGCGCTTCGCTTCGCGCGGGAGCGCTGGCGCGTTGCCATCGCCGACATCAACGTCGAACGGGGCGAAGAAACGCTCGCGCAAGTCCAGAAGGCGGGAAGCGACGGCTTCGTCCAGCGTTGCGACGTCGCGCTCGACCGAGACTTCGATACACTCGCCGAACGCGTTACCAAGGAATGGGGCGGACTCGACGTGCTCGTCAACAACGCCGGCATCGCCACGGCGGGCAGCGTGCAGGCGACTCCGCTCGCCGATTGGGAAGCCGTCATCAACATCAACCTGCTCGGCGCGGTGCGGGGCTGCCGCACTTTCGTGCCCCTTCTCGTGGCGCAGCACAGCGGGCACATCGTCAACATCGCGTCGTTCGCGGCCCTCGCTTCGGCGCCTGGAATGGCGTCTTACAACGTGACCAAAGCCGCCGTCTTCTCGCTCTCCGAGACGCTGCGCGCCGAGGTCTTCGACGAAGGGGTCGATGTTACCGTGGCCTGCCCGGCTTTCTTCCGCACCAATCTGCTCGAATCTTTTCGCGGCCCCGATCCCTCGGCCAAGGCGATCGTCGCGCGCTTGATGGAGCGCGCCACGGTCACCGCCGAAGACGTGGCCAACGACATCTACGAAGCGACGATGCAGGGCCGCTTTTTGGTCATTTCTCACGCCGATTCGCGCTGGCAGTACCGCATCAAACGCGCCGCGCCCGAGATTTTCTACCGCGAGGTGCGCCGCAAGATGAAAAAGATGATGCGTGGCGGAAACAGAGCGGCCGCGGCCGCGCGATAAAGCCGAGGACCCATGAACTGGATGATCTACGGAGCCAACGGGTACACCGGAGAGCTCATCGCGCGCGAAGCGAAGACGCGCGGCCTCACGCCCGTGCTCGCCGGCCGCAACTCCGGCAAAATCGCGCCGCTCGCCCAGGAGCTCGGCTTCGAGCAGCGTGTTTTCTCGCTCGATTCGCCGGAGGAGATGGCGCGCCACCTGCAAGGCATCGGCCTCGTTCTTCATTGCGCCGGTCCGTTCATGTCCACCAGCCCGCCCGTGATCGACGCCTGTCTGCGAGCGAAAGCGCACTACCTCGACATCACCGGCGAGATCGGCGTCTTCGAACACGCGCAGACCAAGAGCGGCGAAGCGCAGGCGGCTGGTGTGGTGGTTTGCCCCGGCGTCGGCTTCGACGTGGTGCCGACCGATTGCGTCGCGGCAGCGCTGAAAGCAGCGCTGCCCGACGCCGACCACCTTGCACTCGGATTCGAGGCTGATTCCGTGCTCTCCGCGGGGACTGCCAAAACGACGGTCGAAGGGCTCCCCCAAGGTGGCAAGGTGCGCCGAGCGGGCAAGATCGTCGATGTCCCTCACGGCTACCGCGTGCGGCGCATCGACTTTGGCAACGGCGAGAAGCTTTGCATGACTATCCCCTGGGGCGACGTTTCCACCGCTTATTACACGACGGGCATTGCCAACATCGAAGTGTTCACGCCGAGCTCGCGCCTTCTCATCTTTGGCGCTCGGCAGGTCCATCACCTTCGCTGGCTACTCGGATGGGCGCCGATGCAGAACATGCTCAAAGGCATGGCCGCGAAATCCAAAGGTCCCACCGCCGAACAGCGCGCCAGTCAGTCGACCTATGTTTGGGGCGAAGTCACGAACGCGCGGGGGGAGAAAAAGACCGCGCGCCTTCGCACCGCCAACGGGTACGCCATCACCGTCACCGGCGCGCTCGGGATCGTCGATTACCTCCTGCGCCATCATCCGAGCGGCGGCACCTATACGCCTGCCAAACTGATGGGGGCCGATTTCGTGACGAAGCTTCCCGGCTCGAGCGCTCTCATCATCGACTAAGTCAAATCGACTTTGACAGATCCGAGGTCCGGCGTAAGCTGCCTTCTCGCATGAACAAGGTCTCGCGACGCTGTTGTTGTCGATCCCGAGTGGTGGGCAAAGCCCTCCTCGGCGTCGTCGCCTGACCCGAGCAGAGAGCATCGCTAGAGCCCACCACCCGCGACCCGGGTCGGTGGGCTTCCTGTTTTTCATGCCACTGACCCCCGCGCGGTCGAGCGGGCGAAGGCTTCATTCGATTGGCCTACGCCAGAACACACCGTTGCGAGGAAACAGCAGCCATGAACATTGCACTCATTGGAGGGGTCGAACGCCGCCAGACCGATCTGCGCCATTTGACGCGCGAGGCCGGGCATCAGCTCGAGTACCACTCGGGTGACATGGGAGGAGGTGGGGCCGCCCGGCTGCGTTCGCTCATCGAGCGGGCCGATCTCGTCGTCTTCCAGACCGCCATCAACAGTCACGGCAGTATGTATTTCGCCAAGCGTTCGGCGCGACAGCTCGGCAGAGAATTCGTCGTTGTGCGCAAATGCGGCCCCGCGCGTTGGGCGGCCTTTCTGACGGGCCTCGCGGCAGGGTGACTCCGGCACTCAGGGCGAGCTCGGCGTGCATACGACTGCCTGGAAACCCCCGGTGAAGTCGACGTCGGAACTGCCCCCGCCGCGCTCGAGTCGCAGGATGCGGCCGGTCACGCATTCATCCGTCACGCTGTAGATCTCGATGGTGCTGTCAGGGCCCTTGGCGCCCCCCGCACTGCCCATTCCGCGGCCCATGCATCCAGGCTCGCCGCGGCACCCGTCGGCAGGAGTCGTCGTGACCACGCTCTCCGCGTAGTTCGCCTCATAGTCGTGAAGATCGGAGATGCCCGGCTTCAGGAGGTCGTACGACAGCGTGAACGCGAAATGCCAGCCGGGAACGCAATGGTCTCCGTCCGGAGAAATCTTGTTCAAATCGGCGTTACTGCAGACAGCTGCTTGATCGGAAAAACGCTTCGCGTACTGCCCAAGCGGATTGAAGACCGGTAATGGACGGCGTGTCGTTCGGCAAAGCGACGCAGGCCGCACGTGTCGCGTCGTTCGGTGCGCGCGGAGCCCCCGCGGTTGCCAGCGCTGCCGGCGCCTTCTGCGACGCTGCTCCTAGCGAGAGCCAAGCGCCGCCCGCAAGGGCGAGCACGTAGCGTTTTCGGCTGTTCATGAATGCCTCCACCCTCTTTTCTCGCGGTTTACGCAGGGCGTGGCAAGCGCTGCAGCTCAACAGCCCGGCCCTTTAGCGCAGCGCTCGAATAAACGGCTCAAAGATCCGATAGAGCATATTGGCAATGTCGGGATAGGTGGTCGCCGCCACGCCGAGAAGCGGCAGCGCGACCCATGCCAGCACCCGGACGACGAAGGCGCTGTTCCAAGTGAGCTTACCGGGATCGGTACCCGTGAGATGGCTCATGACGGTGTTGCGATCGAGCTCGATGAAGATCCACAAACCGGCGCCAACCACCGAGCCCACGATGGCCCAGCTGCACGACACCAGCAGTCGGTGAGGCTCGAACGGATAGCTCGACAGCGCGAGCAAGAGCAGCGCAATGGCGGCCGTCATCGCGTAGAGGAAGTAACGGAATTGCCGCACATAGCGCGACACGAGAAGCGCCACGACCGTAGAGACGAAGGCCTGGCACTGGCGAAGCCACGCCAACTCCCCTTCCTCGAATCGCCACGCAACGGGTGCCAAGGCATCATGCTCGGCGGTGGCTGGCGCGGACGAGCTGCTCGCGTGCCGCGCTGATGGAGGCGCGGAGCGCGCGCTGGCCAGGGCCGGCGCCGCGGTCGCGAGCGCCGCGCCGGGCGGCAAGAGGTTCGCCTCGGCGCTCGCCAACATTTGCGTGCCGGAGGGCATTTTCCCCGAACTACGGCTGGTCCCTCCGCGTGGCTCGGCCGAGGCCCCCGTCGTGATCATTTGTGCTCCGGCCGCTTGCATCTTGGGCATGCTTTCGGCGTGCGCCGCGTCGGTGCCGGGATGAAAGACGCCCGCTTGCCCCTTCCATGCAAACTCCAACACCTTCGTGACCCTGCTGGCAGCGACGATGACGCACTGTCCGAGGCGCGCCGATTTGTCGGCGATGCGCGGCCACGAGCCGATGCTCGATGCGTCGAGCGCTTCGTTGCGCGCCGTTTCGAGGTCGATCTGCAGCGAATCGAAATCGGCGATGGCGGCGCGACCGAGATCGATGCGCTCATGCGCACGGGTCGCCTGCACGAGGTCTTCGAAAAGCAGGCTGCAGGCCGTGAGACGCAAGACGTCGTTGGGCGACCGCGAGAGGTGGTCGTCAATCGATTCGCGCACGAATTGCCGCGCGCTTCCGAGCGCCGGACCGAGCGGATGATTCATGGTGCGCTTCAGCATGTGCTCGAGCGCTAGCCAGTAGCGGATCAGCTGAATTAGCGTGATGCCGATGAGGCTCGTCGAGATGGCCAGTCCGCCGCCCAAGAGGCGCGTCCCCGCCGCAACCTCGACCGTGGCCAGCGGCTTCAGGAGAAACAGCACGAGCGGCACGAGGATGACCAGTGCGACGGCGCCGACGTAGACGGGACCGGTGATGGGACGCCAAATGGCATTGGCGACGCTGCGCTCGACCCGGGTGAAGCCACCATCGGATGGCGGCGGCCCGTCGGTGGTGTTTCCGGATGACGGCGCCGAAGGATCGTGACTCGGATAAAGGACGAGGCGCAGCGGCGTGCTCACCAGATCAGCCTCGCCGTCATTGGGCGAGAGCCGGGAAATGCCGTGCGCTGCGGCGAGGCGCGCCATGCGCCCCGCGGCCCACAGATGGACGCAGGCCAAGAAGAGCAGCGCCGGGGCGGCGGGGGAAACGCCATTACCGAGCGAAACGGTACGCAGCACGAGGAGCGTGAGCGCCGGGACCGCGTCCCCCGTGCTGAGCGCGTGACGCGCATCGGCCGCTTCGAACGTTGCCTGCAGAAGCGCATGCGTAAAAAAGGCGGAAAGGCCGACCGCAAGGAGCGCGATCGTGCCGAGCTGCGCGAACGACGTTCGCGCCACGCCGACGCGTGACACCGGGTTGACGAGGCTGAGCCCGTCCAAGACGAGACGCAAGATGGCGCGACGAGAGGCGAAAGCCGAGCTCTTGGCCACCGTCTTGCCAAACGCCACGTAATTCGTGGCGAACTGCCAGAAGCGGCGCAAGGTGAGCCCGAACGAAGCCGCGAGCGCCAGCATCATCCCCTTGGCTTGCACACCCTCCGCCATTCCCATGCTGGTCGTGGTGGCGAGCCAGCACAGCCGATCGATGAGACCGACATAGAGAAAAGCGAGCGCGAAGAGAAACGTACGAATCGTCGCATAAAGCAGCCATTTGGTGCGGCCGATGGCGAGATCCGATTCGTGGTCGGCCATCTCCGAGATTTCGCTCGGCATCGGGTCTTTCGCCAGTGTATGGCCCGTCTTCCAGAGCATGCGCTGGTCGAGGGCGAAGCCGAGCACCAAAACCGCGAAGAGCAGATGCCAGAGACGCGGCAAAGGCACGTCCGATCGCAAATCAAGCGCGCGCACGGTGTTGAACCTCGCCCATGCACCGGGCGCGGGCTTATCGGGACCGCAAAGCTCTGCGAGCAGCGGGTCGGGCGCGGTCGTCGCGCCGCCACGATAAACGGTGCCATCGCAGTCGACCAGACGCACCGCGGCGAGCGGCACGATACCATTGCGGCCAATGGTCGAGTGCCATAGCGGCAGTGCAACCGCCGAGGAGGGTAGCGTGTATTCCAAGAGTCTATCGAACTGCCAGCCACGCGCCGCGAGCACCGCGTTGAAGGTGCCCTCCGCCGAAGCATTCTCGAACGGCGCGTAAGCGCGAACGCCCTCGAGAGCCGGCGTCGCGAAAGGACTCGCCCCGAGGAATGCATAGGGGCTGACGATCAACGAACCGCGGAGATCGCGTTGGAACGTCGGGTGGAGGAGCAGTGAATCGGCTTCGAAGAAGGCGAGCCGCACGTCGGGCGCTACATCGCGAACTTTGCGCGCGAGAAATATCGCGTCGGCAACGTCGGTCGCGTGAATCCCCACGTGCCGCACCTTTTCGACGGAAATCTGCGTGAGCACGTTGGCGAGCGCCACGTCCTGCGCATACGTCGTCTTCGGCGACGGATGAGCCTGGGCATCGAGCGCGGGATGCTTTTCGCGCAGCGACACTTCGAGCGACGTGGGTCGCGCAATGACGTCTTTTCCCTGAGCAGACTCCTTTCGGTCGAGCTCCTCGTACGCATCGCGCAGCGACGCAATGTGGACGGGAAACGAGATCTGAACGCCGGGCCGCAAGCCGCACCGAGCGTCGAGTCGCTCGGCGCTGGCGCCAAACTCCGTGCCCGATTCGTGCAGCATCGCCACTTCGGGGAGCAGCTTGGTCGGGGCGTCGGCTGGCTGCGATGGGTCGGACCGGGTGCCGAGCCGCTGCAGCAGGTGGAGGTACGCGCATTCGACGGCGTTGTCGGGGGCGGTCGTCGCTTCGAACCATACTCGCAACGATGGGGACCAGCCGGCATCGGCTCCGAGCGTCGAAGGCAGGGCAGACCCCGTCGAAGATCCGGTAACGATGTGAAAAGCAGCAGGCGCCGCGCTGTCGATGTGCGCGTCCTTCGCCCACTTGTCGAGCGCGAGCCGCAGTGAGAAAGCGCCGCCGGAAAACGTAGGCGCGATGATGCGGGTCGCGCACGCGGGCGCCTTGGTGGGCGCCTTGGCGGCGGCGGCAACTGCGCAGGGCGGCGCCCCGGGCGCGTGCGTGACGGCATGCACGATTTGGAGCGCGTTGACCATCGCCGCCACATGAACGCCGCGCGTCGGCGATTCCCCCACCAACAAAAGAAGTCGCAAATGTCGCGCGCTCGGGGCGCTGTCGCGAAAGAGCATCAAACCGGGCGTCGTTTCCCGGCATTCCATGGCTTCGGGGCGCGCCGTCCCCGATGCGTCCAAGTCGCGCCAGGGCAGCCAACTGCGATCGCGGTAGAGCGGCGCGTACTCGGGCGCGGCGACGTCCTTTACCGGATCGAGCGCGAACCGCACGAGAGGGGGCGGGTCTTTGGAACCATGCTCGAGCCCGAGGCGCAGCGACTGCAGCGTCGTGTCGAACAAGTAGTCGAGGCCCGAATCCATCGGATCGGGGAGCGTCGCGATCATCGCGTCGATGTCCGCTCCCTCGCCCAGCGTGCTTCGCAGATCGGACACGGCGCGCTTGGCGGCGATGAGCCAGTCGTCGGGCGCCCGCAGCGCCTCGCTGTTCGTCGCGGGTAAGCCCGCAAGCTGCTCGATAGGGCCGAGAAAACGCTGGAGGCAGTCGCTGCTGGGCGAGGATGATCGGACGGCGGGAGGAGCGCTCGCCGGCGGTAACGGGGGCGCGCCTTGTCCGAGGGCAGACCTCGTGCCGAAAAGCAGCGCCATCGTGAGCATGACGCGCGCCACGACGAGTGATTTGAGGCCGTTTGCCATGCTACCCCAATGCCCCCCGCCCACACATCACGCAAAACCCCGACCTTCAATCCGCCATGTTTCTCCCCGCCTTGTCAATCGCCTTTCACGGCAAAAACCCCTGATGCACGAGCACCCTTCGCGCTCGCCGCACCCTAGCCGCGCTTTTGCTTCATCCGACTGCTCGTCGCGACCGTGATGGCGGCCATGTGAACGATCGTCTCGACGGGGCTCGTTTGCGAGAGCACGGTCACCGGCTCACGCATACCGAGCAAGATGCGGCCTACCGCCTCCGCTCCGCCGAACGAAGTGAGCAGCTTGTAAGCGATGTTGCCGGCGTCGAGGTCGGGAAAGATCAGAACGTTGGCCGGACCCTTGAGATCGGAGAACGCCCAATCTGCTCTTAGCTCAGGGATGAGCGCCAGGTCCGCCTGCATCTCCCCGTCCACCATCAGCTCGGGTCGCAGGCGCTTCACGATCGCCGTCGCCTCGGCGACGCGGCGTGGGCTCCCCTCGGAGAGCACCGAGCCGAAGTTGGAAAAGGAGAGCATCGCCACCCGCGGTTCGATGCCGAGATCGCGCACGGCATCGGAAGTGACCACGGCAATTTCCGCCAACGTCTCGGCGTCGGGACAGATGTTCACAGTGGTGTCCGCGCAAAAGAGCACATCGTGCCCCTTCAGCAGCATGTCCATGCCCGCCGCGCGGCGCACGCCGGCGCGAAGTCCGATGATCTGGAGGGCCGGGCGAATGCTGTCGGGGTACGTCGCGTTCATGCCGGTGACGATGCCGTCGGCGTCTCCCGCGTCCACCATCATCATGCCGAACGCCCGACGCTCGCGCGACATCACTTTCCGCGCCGTATAACGGGTCATGCCTTTGCGCCGCCGCTTGTTCCAATAAGCTTCGACGTATTGGGCGAGGCGCGGAGAATCGGGCGGCCAAATGATATCGGTTTCTGAAAGGTCGAGCGTGAGCTCGCGCGCGCGCGCCTCGATGAATTCTCGCCGTCCGAGCAAGATAGGGCGGCAGATCCGCTCGTCGGCCACGATCTGCGCAGCCCGCAGAACCTTGTCGTCCTCCCCCTCGGGAAAGACGATGCGTGCTTCCGTTGCCTTGGCGAGGGCAAAAATTTTGCGCATCACCTGCCGCGACGGATTGAGTCGTCGCTCCAAGCTTTCTCGATAGAGATCGAGATCGATCCCTTGCTTCGCTACGCCGGTCTCGATGGCCGCTCGCGCCACGGCGGGGGCCACCCACAAGAGAACCCTCTCGTCGAACGGTTTGGGAATGATGTACTGCGGCCCGAAGGTGATGGCTTTGAGGCCGTAGGCTTCCACCACCTGCTCGGGAACCTCTTCCCGTGCGAGCTCGGCCAAAGCGTGGGTGGCGGCGAGCTTCATTTCGTCGTTGATGGCGGAGGCGTGAACGTCGAGCGCGCCCCGGAAGATGTAGGGATAACCGAGGACGTTGTTCACCTGGTTGGGATGGTCGCTGCGCCCGGTGGCCACGATGGCGTCGGGGCGCGCGGCCACGGCAACATCGTACGGAATCTCCGGATCGGGATTGGCGAGGGCGAACACGATCGGTCGCGCCGCCATCCGTTTCAGCATTTCCGGCGTGACCACGTTGGCAGCCGAGAGACCGATGAGGACGTCCTTGCCCGCGGCGGCTTCATCGAGCGTACGCATTTCCGTCTTGACGGCGAACGCGCCCTTGTAGGGATCCATCTCGTTCGTGCGCCCGGCGTAGATGATGCCGAACTTGTCGAACATGGTGATGTTTTCGCGCAAGACGCCGAGCTTGACCCAGAGCTCCATGCACCGCACCGCCGCTGCGCCGGCACCGACACAGAGGACGGTGATTTGGTCGAGCTCTTTGTGGCAGATGCGCAGCGCGTTGAGGAGCGCGGCGCCGGTGATGATGGCCGTCCCGTGCTGATCATCATGAAAAACCGGGATCTTCAAACGCTTTTTCAGCTGTTCTTCGATGTAAAAGCAATCAGGCGCTCGGATGTCTTCGAGGTTGATGGCGCCGAACGTCGGTTCGAGCGGGACGACCGCTTCGATGAAGCGGTCCGGGTCTTCGGCGTCGAGCTCGAGGTCGAATACGTCGATGTCGGCAAGACGTTTGAAGAGCAGCGATTTGCCCTCCATCACCGGCTTGGCGGCGCGTGGTCCGATGTTGCCGAGCCCCAAAACCGCCGTTCCATTGGTGATCACGCCGACCAGATTGCCGCGCGCCGTATACGTATCCACCAGGGTGGCGTCGCGTGCGATCTCGCGACACGGCTCGGCAACGCCGGGCGAGTAGGCGAGCGAGAGATCGCGCTGGGTCGCGCACGGTTTGGTGGGGACGACTTCGATTTTTCCCGGTCGGCCCGTGGCGTGGTATTCGAGAGCATCGCTGCGGCGGATCACGGCGCGGAGTGTACTCCGGACGCGCTTGGCCGTGGGAATCTCGCAGATGACCTACTTCGTCTTGCGCGATGCGGGACCCTTGGATGCCGGGACCACAGGAGCTGGTTGTGCGGGAGGAGCTGCGCGGGATGGGCCGGCGCGCGAGGGAGGTATAGTCGAGGGTAACGCGCTCGAAAGGGGCCGGCTCGGCGAATCCAAAGCGCCGCGATCCTGCCCACGACCAAAGGCGAAAAACACCACCGCGACCGTAACCGCAAAAAGCACACCCAGCACGAGCGCGACGCGGCGACCGGTGAGGCGCGCCACCGAGGCTCGCGGCAGATGGCGCAGCATTCGACGCAGCAGGCGTCCGGCTGCGGATCCTCCGCGATCGCGCAGCCCAAAGTCGTGCAACACGCCCTTGACCGCCAACGTGCCGGCCACCGTGTCGAGCACGGCCATCAACTCGTCGGCTGATTGGAAACGCTCTTCCGGCTTTTTCGCCAGCAGCTTCTGCAACATGTCGTCGAGACCCGGATCGCCCCCATAGGCCAGATCATCGGGCAGCGGCGGGGGCTGCTCCATCACTTGTTGCCGCAAGAGCGTGGCCGCACCACCGCGGAAGGGGGCGCTCCCCGTCAGGAGCTCGTAGAGAACGACGCCGAGCGAGTACAGATCCGAGCGCGCGTCGACGGCGCGGCCGAGTGCCTGCTCGGGCGACATGTAATCCGGCGTGCCGATCACGGTCCCGGCTTTGGTCAGCGTTTGCGCCACATTCCCATGTCCGGCCGAACTGACATCGGAGACCTTGGCGATACCGAAGTCGAGCACCTTCACGAAATCGGGATTCCCGTCGTGCTCGACGAGCATGATGTTTTCGGGCTTGAGATCGCGATGCACGATTCCCTTCGCGTGCGCCGCGGCAACGCCGGCAACTACGCCTTGCATGATGCGGATCGCGCGACGCGGGTCGAGCGCACCATGATCGAGCTCGGCACGTAGCGTGCGCCCCGCCACGAACTCGAGAACGAGGAAAAAAGACCCGTCCGGCATTCTGCCGAAATCGGTGGCCGCGGCGACATTGGGGTGGCCGATTTTGCCGGCGGCGATAGCCTCGCGCTCGAAGCGCGCGACCGCCTCGCGCAGGCTGGACATGCTGGCGTGCAGCACCTTCAGCGCGAGTGGCTTGCGCGTTTTCACATCCTCGACGCGGTACACCGCACCCATCGCACCTTCGCCGAGCCAGCTGACGACGCGGTATCGGCGCGACACCAACGTGCCCGGCTCGATGTGCGCGGACGCGTCCCTGGTTTCCCGGGGGGCGGCGGCGGGCGACTCGCCAGAGGTCATCGGCCTAGACTACCGCGTCGAGTCGCGAAGTCCGAGGTGGGATGGGGTGCGATGAACGCAAAGTCGCGCCGTCATCCAGGAAAAGACCTCCGGCGCTCGCAGGTGAATCGGGTGCCGAGTCCCCCAGCTGCCGCAACGGGTAGGAGCGTCAACCGTGCTCCACATCTAGCGCGCTGGTGCGCGAATGCGCATTCGCCATCCTTCGAACCAGAACACCGAAGCGCACGCGTCGAGCCCGCGAGCGTCGCGGACGTGCCAGCCGCGAGTCGATATCGGCAATCAATGCCGCGCATGACAGTGATGGGCAAACCGATGGTCCTGCTCGCGAAGGCGACCGAAATCGACTTAAGCCCCTGCGTTATAGCGAGCAAGCTGCTGGGTAGATGGTTACATGGCGAGCTCTCTTCATCCAATCACGCGATCGCGTCCACGCGGACGATACGCGCTGATGTCGCTTCAAGAAAGTGGGGGCTCTGTGAATCAACTCAAAGCTACGACGTTCATCACCAGTCTGACGAAAACGGGCGCCATGCTTCTCCTGGTTTCGCTCGGTGCGGCGTGCGCAAGCTCAGACGGTGGCGACCCGACTGCCGCCGGTGGCTCGGGCGGCGCGGGTGGCTCGAACGGCACGGGCGGCTCGGGTGGCGCTGGCGCCTCGCCGGCGACGCCGACCGTCGATCTCAAGAAGGCCGGAACGTACGCCATCCTCGCCAAGAGCGGGATCTCCACGGTGCCGACCTCGGCCATCAAAGGAAACCTTGGAGCCAGCCCGGTCGGCGCCAGCTACATCACAGGATTCGCATTGACGGCAGATGCCACCAACGTGTTTTCGACATCGCCGCAGGTCGTCGGGCAAGTGTATGCAGCCGACTATCAGGCCCCCACACCTTCGAACCTCACCACCGCCATCAGTGACATGGAGCTCGCATTCACCGACGCCGCCGGTCGCGCACCGAGCGTCACCGAGCTCGGTGCCGGGAACATTGGTGGGATGACACTTACCCCCGGCGTTTACAAATGGGGCACTGGTCTTCTCGTCCCAACGACCGTCACGCTCGCCGGTAGCGCTACCGACGTGTGGATCTTCCAGATCGCTCAGGATCTCACGATGAGCGGCGCTACGAACATCGTGCTGACAGGTGGCGCCGTGCCCGGTAACGTCTTCTGGCAGGTCGCCGGCTTAGTGGATATCGGTACGACCGCGCATTTCGAGGGGGTCATTCTGACGCGCACGTCAATCGCGCTTCGGACAGGGGCCTCGATCACCGGCCGACTTCTGGCGCAAACGGCCGTCACCATCGACGGCAGCGCTGTCGTCCAACCGTAGTCAGCGCGGGACGGCTTAGCCTGCGACGATCGCGCTGCAGAGGGAGCAGCCGGTCGCCGCGTGGGCGTTCTCACGGCGATGAAGATCGAGCACGGCGCGCGAAATTTCGGCGAGCTCGCGGCGGACTTCCCGGCGCATTCCCTTGACGCGGGGGATGCTCATCCGATCGTAGGCTGTAGTCTGATGTCGCATCCACGCCACGACGGCGGCCTCGGCGCGCTCTTCGACGGAGATGCGCGCCGTGCGGGCCACCGTGCCGCTCCCGACCGGTGTGGCATGCGACGTCACCTTTTGCGCGATCGTGCGGGCGAGATCGCGCCATCGCGGTGAGAAGCGGAGAAATCCCAAGACTTCGGCTTCAAACCGTTCCACGTAAGCGACCTGTTCGCGCTCGCGTCGCCGGGAATCGCCCTCCTTACGCTTCGCATAGCCCTCGGTGGCGCGCTCCGCAGCGAGCACGGCCCGCGCAGTCTCGATGTGCCCGGTGGGCGCCCAAAGTCCGCGGGAGAAGACTTTGCGCCCGCGCTTCTCCACGACGACCCATGACGGTCCCGCCGCCTTCACACGCCGCGTGAGACCCGCGTCTCCGGGAGGAAGGCAGCTCCACCCCGCGGGCGGGGACATCAGTCTTCCGTCAGGCGCACGGAACACGCGAGGGTCGTCGGTGGGAGCCAAAGTCAGCGCGTCAGGCATGGCGGGCGCTTTTTACACGATCGCACGCGAGTTGCCGAGACTCGGTGCGCGGTCTCGCATCGATCGAGGCATACCAGTCATGCCACCCATCGATTGGACCGCGCGTCACGCAACACAGTATTGTCTCCATCGTGCATCGGGGGGAAGCGCGCTGGTTCATTCAGGCCGTGGTCTGCCGCACTCTGCTGCGTCTGGCCCCGCCGAGCTGCGCGCTCCATGTCGCGCGGTTACCCGAGCCTGCCTACCGCCGAAACGACGTCGCACCCAAACGGAGCCGACTCGTGAAATGAACTTTCTTCTCTCCTTTTTGCGTTCACGCCGTCGGTCACGATCCTCCTCGGGGGGGACACTCATGAAAACGAAGACTTCGATCAAATTCGCCACGTGGGCGAGTGCGCTTGCCCTTGTCCTTGGTTTCAGCGTGCTGGCCAAGGGCCAAGAGGTCGCCATTCCGAACGTGGCGCTCAATCGATACGAGCCGGCCGAGCGAGGCAGCGAGTGGTTCGCCAACGAGTCGCTCGACTTTCGCGGCAATTTCCGGCCTGCGTTCGGCGTCATCGGCGATTATGGCCATGCGCCCTACACGCTTCTGAATCCCGACGGGACCGAGAACAGCGTCGTCATTCAAAACGCGATGTACCTGCATCTCGGGGTCGCGTTCGTATTCGTCGAGCGCCTGCGCATCGGCTTGAATCTTCCTCTCGCCGTCGCGCAGAGAGGCACCGACAAGACGGTCGGCGGTCGAGTCTTCAGGGCTCCCAATCAGGGAGGTATCGGCGATCTTCGCGTCAGCGCCGATCTGCGGCTCGCGGGCGAATACGGCGATCCGTTCACCGTGGCGCTTGGCGGCCGAGTGTGGATCCCCACCGGCGACGCCGAACAATACATCGGCGATGAAAATGCTCGGATCGGCCCACGCCTCACCTTTGCGGGCGACATTGGGACCTTCGTTTACGCGGGCGCCATCGGTGCCGTCTACCGCGCCAACGACACGCCCCTCAACGGGCATCCCAACGGCACCGAGGCAACCTTCAGCGCCGCCATCGGATTGCGGGTTGCCGACAAGAGACTCGTCCTCGGCCCGGAGTTGTACGGAAGCACCGTGGTAGCCGAGAGCGCCGCCATTTTCGGCGCACGCACGACCCCCATGGGAATGCTGGTGAGCTTGCACTACACGGGCGGCCCTTTCTTGCTCGGATTCGGCGCTGGTCCAGGTCTCTCCCCGACCATGGGCACCCCTGAGTTTCGAGGGCTTGCCTCGCTCGATTACATTCCCGAAATCGAAAAGCCCGCCGCGGTGGTGTTGCCGCCCAGCGATCGCGATGGCGACGGCGTCATCGACAGCGAGGACGCGTGTGGCGATATCCCCGGCGTGCGCTCGGCCGATCCGAGGACCAACGGGTGCCCGGCCGACCGCGATGGCGACGGCATTGCCGACAACGTAGACGCCTGCCCGGCTGTGGCCGGTGTCAAGACCAACGACGCCACCACCAATGGTTGTCCGCCTGATCGTGACAAAGACGGCGTCATCGATGCAAGCGACGCATGTCCGGACGTCGCGGGCATGAAGACCGAAGATCCTAAAACCAATGGTTGTCCGCCCGATGGTGACAAGGACGGCATCTTCGACAAGGACGACGCTTGTCCCACGGTCCCCGGCGTGAAGACCGAGGATCCCAAGACCAATGGCTGTCCAGCCGATCGCGACAAGGATGGCATTATCGACACCGAGGACGCCTGCCCCGATCAGCCCGGACCAAAGTCGAGCGATCCCAAACGCAACGGCTGTCCGCTGGTGTTCATCGACGCCGGTCAGGTGAAAATCACCGAGCAAATCAGGTTCAAGACCAACAGCGCCGAGATCGTAGGAAGCCAGAACATCATCGACGAGGTCGCCAAAACAATCCAAGCGCACCCGGAGATTCAGCACCTTCGTGTGCAAGGGCACACCGACAGCGTCGGGTCGGCGGCATACAACAAGGAGCTCAGCCGCAAGCGCGCTGCGTCAGTCGCGGCGGCGCTGGTCAGGGCCGGTATTCCCAAGGCACGCCTCAGCAGCGAGGGCTTTGGTCTCGAGAAGCCAATCCAAGAGAACACCACTGACGAAGGACGCGCGGCCAACCGGCGCGTCGAGTTCCACATCGAAGATGCGGGGACCACGAAATGATCACCACGCTCGACACCGGAGACAAGCCGATGGGCTCAGTGCTGAACCGCCGAACGCGTACGATTTTCGCCTTCCTTGCACCGCTGGCCACAGCCGGCGGCGTGACCACCGCATCCGCGTTGGCGGTCGTCGGTTGTGGTGGCACCGACACCATCAACGAGGACGCTGGCACCACCATCGACGCCATGGAGGAAGCGGTCGAGATGGATAGTATCAGCACACCCGATGCGGGCGAAGACATCAGCGTTACCCCCGACGCTGAAAGCGACGCCGACGCTTCGACCGTGAGTCCCGATGCGGATGCTAGCGCTCCCCCCGATGTCCGACCTGACGGGCTACCCGACGCACGTGTCGACGTCTCACTCGACGCGACCGACGGTGGTCTCGACGCGGACGTCTCTTCTGATGTCCAGCTCGATGTGCTGCCTGACGTTCGTCTCGATGTTCCGGATGCGCGTGAGACAAGCGACACAAGGGACGCGCCCATTTTCGGCGACGCGTCCCCCACGGCGCCCCCGCTCGGCGGCGCTGCCTCGTTCTCCGTGCTCGGCGGCTCCACGGTGACCAACACGGGTCTGTCGATCGTGAACGGCGACCTAGGTGTATGGCCCGGTCTCGCGGTCACCGGTTTTCCGCCCGGCCTCGTGATTGGCGGCACCATCGACAACGGTGGGCCGACTTCCGCCACCGCACAAGGCTCGCTCACCACACTTTACAACACGCTGATGGGCATGCCGTGCAACACCGACATGAGCAGCATCGATCTGAGCGGCAAAACCCTGGGACCGGGCGTGTACTGCTTCTCCTCGTCGGCGGCGATCACGACCGTCGGCACGCTCACCCTCGATGGCGGCGGCAACCCCAATGCAGCGTGGGTTTTCCAGATCGGCAGCACCCTCACGACGTCCGATGGCTCGGCCGTCAACGTCATCAACGGCGGCTCGGCGTGCAATGTCTTCTGGCAGGTCGGCAGCTCGGCGACCATCGGCAAGACCAACGTGTTCGGCGGCAATATCGTGGCTTTCGCCGACATCACGGTGCAGACCGGATCGAGCGTATCGGGGCGAGCCCTGGCTAGTACCGGCGCCGTGACCCTGGACACCAATGCCGTCGCCTTCACGACATGCGGCGGATTTCCCGGTGGCGATGGTGGGGCCGACGTGATGGATGGCGATTCGAGCAGCGACGCCGATTCGAGCGGCGACGCCGATTCCGGCAGCGCTGACGGATCCGACGCCAGTGACGTGCGCGACGCTGCCGACGCTCTCGACGGAGGCTGAGCCGGCGTCAGGAAACAAGGCGCGCAAAGCAAGCCACGCCCGGCGCTAGAGCGCCGTCACGATGCCGAACCCAATGCCGAGACTGGCGACGGGCGAGTAGTAGTCGATGCTCAATTTTTCCGATCCGAACCCGCTCAGCTCGAGGGAGAAGTGAAGGCTCGTGCTGCGCGAAAAGCGCGATAGAGGTATGCCGCCTGTAGGCTCGGTGTGATCTTGAGCGACTCGCCGTAGTCGTTTCGCGCCGCCGGCATGTAATGGGCCCCCGCCGCGAGCTGCACGCGATGAGGGCTCGGCGGGGCACACGCGCTCGGACCCGGCCCACTGACTCGTCCTTGCTCGCCGTCCGCCAAGGCACCGTGGGGAAGCATCACCCCGAAAAACGCCAATACCTGGAGGACGAGCCGCAACCGGGTGCGCAGCTGACAGCACGAACGCACGTTCATTTCGAACGTAGTAGCAAATCGGACGCCAACAGGCGGCATCGTCGAGTCGCGCTCGTTTGCAGCTCGGACCGATCGACGCGCCGGCTTTCGTCAGGGGGCGTGCCGCTCTGGCTCGGCGGGGCGGATCGGTGTTGCAGAAAGGATACGACGAAGCAGTGACACCACCTAACTGATGCAAGCCCTCGCCAGCGTGTGATATCGCCGATCTTGAAAAACCCGGCCGGCAACGTGCTGGCGGAGGAGGGCGCGATGCATCCGCTGTCGAAGCTTTCTCGGATACGATTCCCCGGTCTCACGATTGCCGCAGCGATCAGCGCCAGTTGCGCCGCGATAGCCCCTCCCAGCGGGACACCCGCTTTACCGGCGCCTGCGCCGGCGCCAATCACCACAATCGCGCCCGCCGCGGAGGACGCCGTCTCTGGCCAAGTACGACTCGCCGACGGCACACCTGCGGCCGGTGCGCTCGTAGCACTCGTGCCTCACTTCGAGCTCGAGCACGCTGGGCCGTCCCCCGACGTGCCCATGGTCGTCGCTAACGCACAAGGTCGCTACGCGTTCCCTCCCCTATCGGCCAAGGGTCACTTCGCTGTGACGGCGACGTTCGGAACCAAAGCCGCCGGCGGGTATGGCGGCGTTCGAGAGCTCACGCCGAACGCGCCGCTCACTGCGGACGTCACGCTCGGCAAGGACGGCTTTGCGCTGAGCGGGACGGTGCGCGACGCCGATGGCGTGCCGGTCAAGGGGGCGCGGATCGAAGTCGCGAAGATGAGTGAGAACGAGGGGGAGGTCTTCTTCGTCACTACGGACGCCGCGGGGCATTATGAAATGCAATTGGCTGGCGATGCGAGTTACGTCGTCGTGGCCGACGTGCGGGGTCTGGCGCGAGTGCATCGTCGCCTCGAGCCTGTTGCGCAGACGGTCGATCTTCGGCTCGATAGGGCGCCTGCGCCGCGTCCTAGCGACGCGGAGATCAAAGCGTACCTCGATGAAGTGGCGCTGCCGCTCACTACGGTGCAGCCCGGTAAGGGCACGACCGATCTTGCGCCGCTGAAGAAGATGGTCGGCGATGCACACATCGTTGCGATTGGTGAGGCGGTCCATGGCGCGTCGGAATATTGGCTCATTCGACAGCGTTTGATCGAGCTTTTGACGACAGAGCTCGGCTTCACGACGGTCGCGCTCGAAGCGGGGTGGTCCGACGCGGTCGCGCTCGACGACTATGTGATGGTGGGGCGCGGCGATCCGTTGACGGGGCTTGCCGACCTTTATGCATGGTACCCGAACACCGAGGAAGCGCTGGGGATCGTGCGCTGGATGCGTCGGTACAACCAAGATCCCGCGCACCCGAAGAAGCTGCACTTTCGTGGCTTCGATGCTCCGCTCGCGAGTCACGCCGTGCCTGCACTCACGACCTATCTCGACGAGGTCGACGCAGCTTTGGCAACACGGGCGCGTGAGTTCTTGTCGCCAATCGCCGAGGTTGCGTCGGAAGGCACGTATCCAAGCATCCCAGCGGCCGAGCAAGAGAAGACAAGGCATGGCATTCGAGAAGTCCTCGGGCGGTTCGCGTCGGACCGCGCGAAATGGACGGCACGCGCGGGCGAACAAGCGTGGGCCACGGCGCGCCAACACGCTCGCATGATCCAGCGCACGGAATCGATGTTCCTCGACCCGTCGAAGCGCGACCGCGCCATGGCCGACACGATCGAGGACATCCGCGAGCGCGAACCGAAGGGCGCCAAGATCGTGGTGCTGGCGCACAACTTTCACGTCGGCGCGGAGCCGTGGGATTTGAGCGAAATGGGCCAGCTCTTACGCGAGCGGCACGGGAGCGACTACTTCGTGATCGGCACGGCGTTCGGCAGCGGCGCCGTCAACGCGTACGGCCCGCCCAAGCCTGGTCAAACGCGGGGCACGCGGCGCGTCGAGGCCTTCACCCTTGGGCCGCCCCCCTCCTCCAGCCTCGAATCCGCACTCGCACTCGCGCAAAAACCGCTGTTTGCCATGGATATGCGGAAAAGCACCGGCCCCGTGGGCGATTGGCTCGGCTCCAAAATTCCGACGCGATGGATGGGTGGCGTCTTCCGAGGCGAGGCCAATGCGATTACCCAGTGCGCGCCCAAGAAGAATTACGACGCGCTCATCTACGTCGACAAGATATCGCCCTCGCACTTGAATCGCGGGGCGAATTAGCGTCGCGCCGCCGCCGACATCCCGCTCCTCTTCGAAGCCGTCCATCCAACCTCCGGGGTGATGCGATGCAATTTTTCAAGGCCTGTTCGCACGTGGGCGCTGACTCACGCGGCATTTACAGCGTCTCCGGGCTGGAGCGAAGTCGGTTTTGCGCGCCGCGACGCACGATTCGCGTAACAGCCGCTCGAAGACGTCGCTCTCGACGGCAATCGTCGTCTCCTTCGTGGAGCGGGAGCCCGGTTTTTGTGTCGCGAGCGCTCTCGCACGAGCTTACTTCCAGGAGAAAGTCATGCCGTCATGGTTCCCAGTTGCGATCGAACCCGTCGCAACGCGGGCGCGCTATTTCACCGGGAGGCCGGCCCAACCGAAGTTGCGAACGGGGGGATTGGAGTGGCACCGAAGCCCGGTGCCGCGGGCATGAACGAAGGATTCCCCAACGAAGAAATCGGCGCCGCGCCGAAGGCCGGCATCATCGGCGTGCCGAGCTGCCCCGTGTTGGGCGCGCCGAGCGTCGGTAACGACGGCGCGCTGCCGGGATAGGCGGCCATCAGGTTGACGTCGTATTTCTGGAACTGGTGCGCCACCGTCTCCCAATCGGGCGGCACGAGGGCGTGCTCGACGCAGCGAATGAGATCTCCGGCGCTTCGCTTTTTCATGGAGCCACTGCGCCCCGCCCAGAGGTGCAGGCTCTTTTTGTCGAAATCGAGGGACAAAACGAAGCTCACCGTATAGGGACCCGCCGCCGGCGGTGCGCAGGCGACGTTGTCGCGGATGGCCCGCGCCAGCGCGTCTTCGAAAGGTGCGACGCGATCGCAGCGCTCGGCCGTGGCGCGCCCCCCCCCTTTGGGAGTGCAGCGCGCCGTCTTGGGGTCGGCGAGAACGATGCGCTTCGACGCGGCCGTCTCGATCGCGACCGGCGGCGGACCTGCTTCCGGCGCGATGGCGACGATGGATGTCTCGGCGCGCGGTAGCGGCTCGGTGACGGCGGGTTTGGTCGGCTTGGGACGCCTCAACAAATAAACCGGCAGTGCGACGAGCACGAGCAGCGCGAGCAGGCCGAGCACGGCCGGGCTCCGGAGCGGCTTGGGACCGCTGCTCGTGCCCAGGTGCCTCAACGGCGCCGGGTTTTGCGGAGGTAAACTCGGCACGACGGACCTCAGTCGATGAGCGTGCGGCCCGGTCTTTTGGGCTCGGCTTTGACGATGGTGACGCCGAGCTCGATGGACTCGGGAAGCATGCCCGCGACCTGGGCGGCGACTTGCTCGACGACCTGCCTCGCCTCTTCGAGCGACGGCCCCACCATCGCAACCGCAAACTTGAGCGGTCCCGTTCGGCCGGCGACCACGGGCGACAACGACAAGAGCAGCATTTCGGTGAGCTCCACGACCCGTTGCGCGGCCCTGCGCAGCGCGAGCATTTCGAGAATCGTCGGCCGTTCTGATACCAGGCGATTGGGACCGCGCAACTCGTAGCGCGCCACGGTCATCGTTGCTTCTGCCCATTCGGCGAACGCCGCTTCATCGTCGAGCCCCCACAAAAGGTGGGTGCGCGAGAGCAGCCCGGTGAGCCCGTCGCGCTTGTTGAGAAACGACTTGGCGCGCTGATGGTGCGGCGAGTCTGGCTGAAAACTCACCAGCTTGAGCCGAAGCTCACCTGTCTGCACTTCACCGCCGTGCATCAGCGCGACTTGCGTTTTTCGTTCGTAGCTGTGGTCGGCGTAGGTGCCGTTGGTGCTTCCGCGGTCTTCGACGATCCACGACCCCGCTTGCCAGCGCAACGTCGCGTGGGCACCGGAAACGGTCGCTTCCGGAACGAGAATGTCTTGATCGCCGCGGCGGCCGAACTGAATGGCCGGCTGCGTCAGCTGAAAGAGCTGCCCCACCGTTTCCGCGGCGTTGGTCGCGTACGTCACGAGCAGCGACTGCGCGCCCGGCGCGAACTGTTGCGCGGCGGAACGACCGAGCGGCGCGCCCGGGTCGAGCCGGTCGCGCGGAACTTGGATGGGGCTCGTCGTCAACGTGGTCGGGTTGAAGAATCTGAGATGCCGCGCCGTCGGGCGCATGGCGCTGTCTTCCGTGAGGCACCGGTAGATCTGCTTCACCTCGTCGATGGAGAGGCCGCTCGGCACGTCGAACATGATCTGCGGCTTCATCGGTCGCGATCGCGGCTTCGACCCCGGCTCGGGCACGCGGCAGGTCCACATCTCCCAAAGGGTGAGGCCGAGCGCGTACACGTCGTCCTCGGGGCTCGCCCCGCCCGAGCGCAGACGCTCGGGGGACATGTAGTTGGGCGTGCCGCCGTCGGGGGGGGCACCGGGCCGTCGCGCCGAGACGCGGGCGCGCTCCTGAGCAAAACCGAAGTCCAGGATGACCGCCTTGTCCTCGGTCACCATGACGTTGCCGGGTTTGAGATCGCCGTGCACGAGCCCCTGCGCGTGGATCGCCGCCAGCCCAGCGCAGACCTCGCTCGCAATCTTGCGAAACTCGTCCTGTTTGTACCCGCCCTGCGATTTTCGGCGCCTGATGTGCGTGTGCAGCGTCTGACCGGCGATGTGCTCCATCACGAGGATGGGGCCGAAGGGGCTCGGCGCGAGATCGTGCACACGACAAACGTTGGGGTGGCTCACCGAACGCGCATGCAAAAGCTCCTGCCGCATCGCCTCGTCATCACCGGGCATTTTGGCTTCTTCGCGGACGATTTTCAGCGCGACGGGCTGCTGCGTGCTCCGGTCGAATGCAAGAAAGACCTCTCCCATCCCCCCCTTACCGAGGCTCTGGCGAATCTCGTAACGGTCGTTGAGAACCGACCCTTGGGCGATCGGCGGGATGCTGCTTCTGGAGGTTTCCGACATCGACGAGCGGCCTTCTTCACCGTGAGCTGTCCTCGAAGACGGCGCCAACCTAGGGTCGTCGATCTCGAAGCTTTCCGCAATGTTTGAGTCGCGCGCGAAATGTCCCGACCCGGGGGCGAAAAGGGTCGGAGCTTCAGCCGTCGAGAGCAATGAATCGCGGAACGCTCCCTTTCGGCGGGTTATGGGCCGCCGTCCCCACCGCCCGCGCAAACGCCGGCGTCCGTGCATCCGTTCGCGCAGGACCCGGCCGGCAGCCACTGACCCGCGGGGCTGCACACTTGGGTTGCCGTGCCCGCGCACTGCTTCGCTCCGGGCGCACACACGCCGCAAATTCCCTCGGCACAGACATAGGTGCACGTGGCGTTGTTTACCCACTCGCCTTGATCGTTGCAGAGCTGCGCGAGCTTGGGATCCTTCTCGTCGCAACGGAGGTTGCCCGGCTTGCATTTGCCGGTACAGGCGGCGCCACGACAAACGAAGGGGCAGACTGCGCTCGACCACTGCGCGTTGTTGCCGCACGTCTCCAGCGTATCAGCGGTGCACCGCGTCGCTCCCGGCGTGCAAACGCCACGGCAGTCCTGACTGACGCAGATATAGTCGCACGTCCGCACCGCCGACCAAACGCCGTTCATGCACGTTTCGAGCTGTCGATCGTTGCAGCGCGTCTCGCCCGGCGCGCAGGCACCGCGGCACTGTCCGAGATCGCAGATCGCGCTGCACGCGGGACCATCGTCGGTCCAAGCGCCGTCGGGGCCGCAAACCTCGGGTTGCGATCTGCTGCAGCGTCGAGCCTGCGGCGTGCAGACGCCGGTGCACGCGTTGCCCTTGCAGAGAAAGGGGCATGTCGAGGTATCTTGCCAGGCGCCTTTTTCATCGCAGGTCTGGAGGTTCGCTACGCCGCTGCACCGCGCGCTTCCCGGCACGCAGACGCCTCCGCAGCCGGACGCCGCGCAGACGTAGGTGCACGGCACGCCGCTATTCCACGATGCGCTCGGCCCGCAGGTAGAGAAAAAATTTGCTTCGCATTTGGTCATGCCGGGTGGGCAGACCCCCACGCACGCGCCCGCGGTGCAGAGAAACGGGCACGTCACATCCGTTTGCCACAATCCAGTCGGACCGCATGAAAGCAGCTCGCGCCCTGTACACATTTTCGATCCGACGGGGCACCCGACGTCCGCGACAGCCCGATCCCTCGGCTCACTCACGTCCGCGGGCGGACCTGCCTCGGGCATTGAGCCCGGGTCGGCTCCGCTTTCGGCTTCTTGTTCGATGGGCGGCCCGGCGTCCCGATTCGCCACGCGAAAATCTCCGAGCACCTGGGTGCAGCCGGCGAGCGTAAGGCCCACGCCGAATGCGAGCGAGGTGAGCGGCTGGAAGAGGTACTGCATGACGGCTACTGCGGAATCGCACTGAGTCCGTGAAGGGTCAAGGCGGAGGGGGCGCGCAGATGTTGCCAGCACCGCAAATGTCCGGTGGGGTGCACATCCCGCATTCGACAGTGCCGCCGCATCCATTGTCGGCGGTGCCGCAGTTCTGTCCGCCCGTGCAAGCTTCCATCGGTGTTCGCGGCGTGCAACCGCACTGGTTCGCGACACCGCCGCCCCCGCATGTCAGGGGCAGCATGCAGCTTCCACAGCTCATCATCCCGCCACAGCTGTCCGGCGCCATGCCGCAATTTTGTCCCGCGGGGCACATTCCAGCGGTGCAGCCGCAATGCTGGGGAACACCGCCGCCGCCGCACGTTTGCGGCGCCATGCAACTGCCGCAATCGACCGTGCCTCCGCACCCGTTATCGGCCGTGCCGCAGTTTTGGCCGTTCACGCACGCTTCCGTAGGTGTTCTCGGGGTGCAGCCGCATTGGGTCGGAACGCCGGCCCCACCGCACGTCTGCGGCGCCATGCAACTGCCGCAGTTCGTCATCCCGCCGCAGCCGTCCGGCGCCGTGCCGCAATTTTGTCCCGCCGGGCACATTCCCGGCGTGCAACCGCACTGATTGGGAACACCGGCCCCACCGCACGTTTGCGGCGCCATGCAACTGCCGCAATTGACTGTGCCCCCGCACCCGTTGTCGGCCGTGCCGCAGTTCTGGCCGCCGGTGCAAGCTTCCGTAGGTGTTCTTGGGGTGCAGCCGCATTGGGTCGGAACACCGGCCCCACCGCACGTCTGCGGCGCCATGCAACTACCGCAGCTCAGCATCCCGCCGCAGCCGTTCGGCGCCGTGCCGCAATTTTGTCCTGCCGGGCACATTCCCGGTGTGCAGCCGCACTGATTGGGAACACCGCCACCGCCGCACGTTTGCGGCGCCATGCAACTGCCGCAGTCGACCGTTCCTCCGCACCCATTGTCGGCCGTGCCGCAGTTCTGGCCGTTCACGCACGCTTGCTCGCGTGTTCTTGGCGTGCAGCCGCATTGGGTCGGAACACCGGTGCCACCGCACGTCTGCGGGGCGACGCAAGTGCCGCAATCGACCGTGCCCCCGCACCCGTTGTCGGCCGTGCCGCAGTTTTGGCCGTTCACGCACGCTTGCTCGCGCGTCTTTGGCGTGCATCCGCACTGATTCGGTACGCCGCCGCCGCCGCATGTTTGCGGCGCCGTGCAACTGCCGCAGGTCATCATCCCGCCGCAACCGTCGGGCGCCGTGCCGCAATTCTGACCCGCCGGGCACGATCCGGTCATGCACCCGCAA
>DATHEQ010000125.1:0-14214 GCA_035318505.1 Polyangiaceae bacterium
CTTACCAAGGGCAGGGCCGAAGTACGCCTTATCGGCTCGGCCGGCGAAGAAAAGAAAGTCGCCGAGCTGAAGGCGCCGAGCTTCTTCGGCGAGATGGCGCTCATGACCGGCGCGCCGCGCGAGGCCACGGTCGTCGCCCTCACCGACGTGGAATGCCTGCGCGTCGACAAGGACGACTTTCGGGAAATACTCGCGCGACGACCGGAGATCGCCAAGGACATGTCGGCGATTCTCGCCCAGCGCCGCGTCGAGCTCGTGGCGGTGCGCGACAACCTCGATGCCGAAGCCAAAAAGCGGACGATGGTCACCGAGGGAAGCAGGATCCTCGAGTCAATCCGCGATTTCTTCGGCCTCAGCGGGGACCGCTAGCGCGCCCTATCGCGCGCGACTGCCGCCCCGGGTCAATTGAGCGACGTGTCCGGCTTGGCGCGCTTGTTCGCCCCGAAAACGCGATCCCAATTGAGCCGGTAGTCTTTGGTGGCGACTTGCGCGGGCCGCCCGGGTGGCTCGCTCGACGCCGCAGCTGGGGGCGCGTTCGCCTCGTCGCGCCGGCCTTCGTGGAGCACGTGCACATCGCAGATGCATGGAGCATCGGCGCGCGGCTCGAGCCGTACCAGCTCACCGCCGTGCAGCGATTGGCCATCCTTGACCGGGCGGATCTCCCCGGCTTCGAGGTTTCCGTCGCGCGATCGCAGGATGCGCGCCCCTTTGCCATCTTCGGTCGGCGCGTACAACAGGGCGACGTCTCGCGACCCCCGTTTGCTTTCCTGCGCCATCAGTCTTCTAGCGTTACGCGCCTTTCGCCCGAGCGCAAAGCAAAAGGACGACCCGCTCCTCTCAGGGCAGGTCGAAGGCGAGGAGCTCGGCCGTCGCCCCGTCGCTGAACCCGAGCTCTCGCTCTCCCTCTACAGCCGCGCCGTCCCCCTCCTCGAGTCGCGTACCATTGACCGTGATCGCCCCGCCGACCACCTGAACCCACGCCCTGCGACCCGTCGCCAAGGAGAGGTTCGCTCGCTCTCCCTCGTCGAAGCATCCGGCAAAAAGGAGCACGTCTTGATGAACGGTCACCGATCCGTCGCGCCCGTCGGGCGAAGCGACGAGGCGCCATCGACCTCGTCGCTCGGCGAGCGGGAACGACCGTTGTTCGTAGCCGGGTGCGAGCCCCTCGGCCTGGGGGAGGATCCAGATTTGCAGGAAATGCAGCGGCTCGGTGGGAGATGGATTGAACTCGCTGTGCCGCACCCCGGTGCCGGCCGTCATGCGTTGCACATCGCCCGGGCGAATGATGGATCCGGTTCCGAGGCTGTCCTTGTGCTCGATCGCGCCCTCGACGACATAGGACACAATCTCCATATCGCGGTGCCCGTGGGTGCCGAATCCTGCCCCGGGCGCCACCCGATCGTCGTTGATCACCCGCAGCCTGCTGAACGCAACGTGCGCCGGGTCGAAGTAGTCGGAAAAGGAAAACGTGTGGCGGCTGTCAAGCCAGCCGTGCTTGCTGTGGCCGCGATCGGCGGCTTTGCGGACAGTGATCATGGTACGGCCTGTTTGTCCTGGAAAGCGTGGGAAGGCAATGCGGCCAAGGCGGGCCGGCGCTGTCGAGTGCAGATATTGACCCTTTACGCTATTTGATTCATATTTGAACCGATGCCGCGAGAAGCAACAGCCACCGATTCCGTTCACCCACTCGACCACGCCGCCGTCAAACGGGCCTTCTTTCGCATCATGCAGGCCTGGGACATCGGCGACGCCGAGGCACGCGTGCTGCTCGGAGCGCCGAGTCGCTCCACCTTTTACAACTACAAGCGCGGCGAAGGCGGGGCGCTCAGCGCCGACACGTTGGAACGTGTCAGCTACGTGCTCGGCATCTACAAGGGGCTCAAGCTGCTCTTTCCCAACCCGCAGCAGGCCGACGGCTGGATGCGCAAGCCGAATACCGCGTTCGGCGGCCGCTCGGCTCTCCAGCGCGCCCTGGGAGGCAAGGTCGTCGACTTGGCCTCGGTCCGAGCCTACCTCGATGCAGTGCGCGGGCACGGCCTATGACGCGTGCCACGCGTGTGCGCTGGGCAGAAGCCTTTCGCGCCATCAATTCGCGCTATCCACCCGTCGACGTCTTCGAGCACGTCGCCGATCCCGCCGACTGGGACACCCTGCTTCGCATCGAGGAAATGACGAACCCACGGATCCGCGAACAGTGGGGCGAAATCGCGCGAGTTCCCCCCCGCGAGCGCCCATCCGGGCCGGGCGCCAGTTGGGTCATGGGCGCCTTCACGCATCTCGGGTGGCCGTCACGGTTCAGCGACGGCAGCTACGGCGTCTACTACGCGGCGCGCGCGCTCGAGACCGCGGTGCGGGAGACCGCCTTCCATTTCGGCCGTTTTCTCGCCGCCACCGCCGAACCGCTGGGCACGGAGATCGAGCTGCGCGTCCTCATCTCCAAACGCGTAGAGCAGCGTTTCCACGACGTGCGCTCCGGGCATCCCGAGCTCCACCGCCCCGACGACTACGCGCCTTCGCAAGCATTCGCCGCACCGCTGCGCGCGGGCGGCTCGAACGGCATCGTCTACAACAGCGTGCGTCACGTAGGGGGCGCCTGCCTCGCCGTCTTCAAGCCCAAGGCCATCCCGTGCCCCAAGCAGGGGGCGCACCTGCGCTACCACTTCGACGGCGAGCGCGTCGACCGCTGGTTTCGCATCGGAGAGCAACGGTGGCGACCGCTCGACGCCGCAGGGTAACGAGGTCCCCGGCGTAGCGATCGGTCCCACTGGCGATGGCACGTCGCACGCGCTAGGCCTGGTACCGAGGAGCGATCGCCGTGTCCTGGAAGATCACCCGACGATCGGCGTTGCAGCTCGCGACATGGGGGGCGATGGGCGCTGGTTGTCGCAACCGGCAAATCGCGCCGAGCGCTTTGCTGGGCGAATGCGGCGCGCCCGCGGGGCCGGCCAAAGGCGACATCAACATCGCCTTCGGTTCGTGCAATCAGGTGCACTTTCCGCAACCGCTCTGGGAGTCGATTCTCTCGCTCGAGAGCAACATGTGGGTATGGCTGGGAGACAGCGTCTACGCCGATACGGAAGACATCGGCAAAATGCGCGCGCTCTACCAAGCCCAAACGCGTCATCCCGGCTACGCGAAGCTGCTGCGGGCAACGCGTGTCGTCGGAACGTGGGACGACCACGACTACGGGGTCAACAATGGAGGAAGGGACTATCCGAAGCGCGCCGAAAGCCAGCAGGCATTCTTGGATTTCGTGGGGGAACCCGCGCACAGCGCGCGACGGCGCCAAGAAGGGCTCTACACGAGCTACATCGTCGGAGAGGGGGCAAAGTCCGTTAAAGTGATTCTGCTCGACGAGCGTTACCACCGCGACGCGCCCGGCCCAGAGGGCGACATCTTGGGCGCCGCGCAGTGGACATGGCTGGAAGGGCAGCTTCGCGAATCGCCCTCGCCGATTCATCTGCTTGGCTCGAGTACGCAAGTCATTCCGGACGAGCATGCCCACGAGAAATGGGCGAACTTTCCGCGCTCGCGAGCGCGCCTTTTTGGACTGCTCGCCGCGACGCGGGCGCCCGGCGTCGTCGTCGTCTCCGGCGATCGTCACATGGCCGAGATTTCGCGCATCGCGACCGAGCCACTCCACTATCCGCTCTGGGAGATCACCTCCAGCGGTCTAACCCATTGCTGGGAGAACGGTCACGACGAGCCGAACCGGCATCGCTCGGGGCACCTGCTCACCGCCTTGAACTTCGGCTTGGCCGAGGTGAATTGGGCGGACGGTGGATCGATCCGCGTTTCGGTGATCGATCTCAGCGGCGAGCGGCGCTTGAGCGAACGCATCGCGCTCTCCGCTTTGAGGCCACCCGCGTAGAGCGAGCCCTCGTGTCAGGGCCGGCGCGGTGGGAGCCGGCGTTTTTCGATTTTGACGAGCACGGTGTACTCTGGGTCCACCATCTCGGTAATGGGCGCCCTCGCCGTCTGCGAGACGAATTGGTACGCGTCCATTTCCGCCATCCCGGTCTTCTCGCGCACCCACTGCACCATGTCCTTGTAGGCGATGCGCGCCGCGTCCTCGAGGGGACGCGCCGCGCCGAGGGACATGATGTAATCGGCGTTCTCGATACGGGGCCACGGCGTTTCACGGTTTTTGATGAGATCGACCACGATCTCGACGTTCATGGCCCCTTCCACGGCGGTCCCGATGATCTCGCCGTCGCCCATCGCATAGTGCCCGTCGCCGAAAGAGAGAAAGGCGCCGGGAATGCGAACGCCGAGGTAGACCGTGTTGCCAGCGCGGACCTCGGGACAATCCATGTTGCCGCCGAAATTGCCGGGCACGACCGTCGACCGCGCCTCGCCCCCCGACGGCGCGACCCCGAGACAACCGAGAAATGGCGTGAGCGGAACTTCCCAAGAGAAGCGCTTGTCGGAGGATTGCGTGCGCACCATCCGCCGCGCGGCATCGACCTCGTAAAACCACACCTTCTCCGGCAGCTCGGGGCCGAGCATGGCGGTGCGGTCGGTACCGTTGAGCGCCCCGAAACCGGGGAACCACGAGGACAGGCCGACGTTGCGCGCCGGCTCGAGCTTCTCGATGCGAATGGCGAGCGTGTCGCCGGGCATGGCGCCGTCGATCAAAAACGGCCCGGTCTGCGGATTGTCGTGGCCCGGCGGGACGACTCTAGAGGGCAATTGGTCGGGCTTGGTGACCGCGCCATCGAAGCAATCCTCGCTCCACGAAATGATCCGCGTTCCCGGGGCAATCTTGTGGGTGGGGGGCACGCCGCCGAACGTGTACTTGAGCTCGGCGTGCTGGGGCGTGTAGCGCAGCACCGGCCGATCGGCGGTCACCGCGGCCGTCGGAGCCAAGAGCACCGCCAAGACCAGACAACACCCGATCGCCCCGGCCACACGTCCCATCATGGCGCGCAGTCTACATGGGACGCCGCCAATCGGTCGAGGTGGTCGGCGACGGAGCGCGCGCTCATCGCTCCCTTGTAAACGTAGAGCGCGCTCGAGGCGTGCTCGTCCAAGAGTTCTTCGCTGACGCGCAGGCGCGAGCTCACGGCAAAAAGCATCTTGTGCCCGAGACCGCGCTCGACGAGATCGACACGCCGGAAGACGGCGTCGCGGCTCCAAAAGCCGAGCGCCTCGAAGAAAATCTTCTCGCCGCTGCGCGTGAAAACGAGGTCGGGGATGCAGAGTCCCACGCCCGGCAGATCGAGCACGCGCTCGTTGGCGCGCGCCGACCAACCCGTCCCGAGCTCGGAAAAGCGGCGCAGGAGCTCGGCGATCGCGTCCGGCAGCGGCGGATCGGACGCCGCGCCGCCCGCCTGCCCACCGGAAGCGCGAAAGGTCAACGGCGTGCGCGCCTTGCCCCAGCGGATGTCGGCCTCCAGTGTCCAGTGCCGGCAAGCTTCGAGGACGGGCAGCACGAGCGCCATCTTTTGTCCGTATTTGGTGACGGCGTCGAAAAGACTGAGCGGACCGTCGATGACGATCGCATAGCCTTTTTCGGCCGGGGCAATGGTATGTAGCAGGCCGAGAAACTTGAGCCGCCGAAAGAGAGCGCGCGCCGCGGCCGGCGATGCGCATTCGACGCCCACGCGAATGCGCACCGCGCGCAAGAGCACCGCCTGCGCTTGGCCGCGTTCGTAGATCTCGACGAGGGCGGGCGCCGAGATCGCTTCTACCGCGGCGAGGAGAGCGGCCCCGCGTAGATCGGCAAAGAGCGCCTGCTCGACGGCGGTCGTCGGCACGGCGCACCGCGCGGCGATCTCGCCGAGGACGGCGTCGCGATCGAAGCGCTCGCCCGGCGCGAGCGCGGCGCGCACCGCCGTGGCGCGGAGAAATACGTCGCGTCGTACCTCTTCCGGATCGAGCCCGCCGGGGACGCCCCACGTGGCGCGGTCGTCGATCAATTTGAGGAGACCGTCTTTGATTCGTACCTCGCGCGGAAGCACTTCTATTTGGGCGACGGCGCTCTCGAGCTCTTCCCGCGAGCGGCCCACGTAATCTCCGAAAAGGCCGATCAGCTGCTCGGACAGCACGACGGCGCGTGCGCGCAGCGCAGCGTCGAGCTTGGAGAGGATGAGCTCCTTGCCGCGCCGGCGCGCGCTCACGAGATCAGCGGTAAGCACTGTGCTCGCGCCGCCTTTCGCTGGTGAACGTCTCGCCCGTCCCCTCCGTGACGAGCTCGTACAGAGTGGCGCGTTTTCCGTCTTTTTTGCGCAAAATTCGGCCGAGACGCTGCACGTGCTCGCGCACCGAGCCGCTCCCCGAGAGCACGACTGCGACGTTGGCGTCGGGCACGTCGACGCCTTCGTTGAGCACGCGCGAGGTGACCACGCCTCCGTACGTTCCTTCGGCGAGCCCGGCGAGAATGCGACTCCGCTCTTTGACTTTCGTTTGGTGGGTGATGGCGGGCACCAGAAAACGCCGCGAGATCTCGTACGCGGCCGCGTTGTCCTGGGTGAACAAGATGACCCGATCGCGCCGGTGCAGGAAGAGCAGATGCTCGAGGTAGTCGAGCTTGGCCGAGGCGGCGAAGGCGAGCCTGCGCTGGGTACGGTAGGCGAGCATGGCGCGCCGCCCCTCGGCGCTGCGCGACGACAAAAGGATGAACTCGCCCCACCCCGTCGGACTGCCCATGCGGATCCCGTGACGGCCGAGAAACGCGCGATAAAGGCCGCGCTCCGCGTCGTAGAGCCGACGCTCTTCGACGCTGAGCTCGATGCTGACCTGCTCGACGTCGTAGTCGGCGAGGTAGTCGCCCGAGAGCTCGACGATGTCCCGCCGATAGACGATGGGCCCGATGAGGGCATCGAGATCGGCGTCGCGACCGTCGGCGCGCTCTGGCGTGGCGGTGAGCCCCAGCCGGTAGGGTGCGAGACACCCTTTGGCGGCCAGCGCGAAGGATCCGCTCGGTAAATGATGGCACTCGTCGAACACCACCAATCCGAAACGCGCGCCCAGGTGATCCATGTGCAAAAAGGCGGAGTCGTAGGTCGCCACCGTCAGCGGCCGCACGTCGTGTTCTCCGCCGCCCACGAGACCGACCGGGCCGCCGAAAGAAAGCGTGAGAAGGTCGTACCATTGCCGCACGAGATCGAGCGTCGGCGCGACGACCAGCGTCTGGCGCCGCTTGTCGTCGATGGCGAGCACCGCGACGTGACTCTTGCCCGCGCCGGTGGGAAGGATGACGACCCCGCGACCGCGCGCCTTTTGCCAGGCTTCGATCGCTTCGGATTGGTAGGGACGAGGGTGGCGATGAACTCGCGTGCCCTCGGTGAGCTCGCCGTAGCGCCGTGCCGAGTCTTCGTAGGCGATCTGGCCGGTAACGAGGGCGCGCACGACGTCGGCATAGGCGAGCGCGGGCGTGCGCAGGCAACGCGTGCGGGGATCCCAAGTCGAGCACGCGGCGAGGGACCGAGGAAGATGAGGATCATCGACGCCCGCGAACCCGCGGATTTCGAGGGTACCGGCTACGAATGCGAGGTTGACCGCGCTCGTCCGTCGATCGCCGGGGGCCGTGCTCGTCACGACAGCGTGTCTACCAGATCCCATCCGCGAAGACGCCGCGGCCGCATCGCCCATCCGTTCACGCCGCCCGGCCGTTTCATTCGAGTGCGCGAACGCTCGCTGACCCTGGCCGAGATCAGTTATAAGGGGGGGCCCTTGCAAGGGCTGGGGTTCACAAAAACCGCATGGCGGACCGAAACGGGCGGGCCGTGCCGCGAGTAGGAAGGGGCACCCCCCCACGCAGTCGTGCTCCAAGCTCGACCCGTATCCACGCTGTAAGTACGTAACGAACGAAAGGAACGAAGATCATGAGACTAACCGAGAGCCTTCTTGCCGCAGCAGTGTCCGGAATCGTGATGGGAGCCACCGCCGGCTGCAACAAAGACGCGCCCCCGGCCAACAGCGCCACGACGCCGCCCGCGAGCGGCGCTCCTGCCGCCGCAGGGGACGGCAGCAAGCACGCCTGCAAGGGGCAGAACGGCTGCAAAGGCCAGGGCGGCTGCAAGGTCGAAGGCAAGAACTCCTGCAAAGGGCAAAACTCGTGCAAGGCGCAGGGCGGCTGTAAGACGACCTGAGTTTGGATGGAAGGGCTTCGGCTCGAGGAGCGCGCTACGTGGCAAATCGGTTCGGCTTCCCCGACCTAGGGATTGGGTTGGGGCTGCGCACGGTGCATTACGGGCACCTCCTCGAGCACTGGCCTGACGTCGGTTGGTTCGAAATCATCAGCGAAAATTACATGCAGACCGCGGGGCGTCCGCTCTACTTCCTCGATCGGATCGCAGAGCGGTACCCCATCGTCATGCACGGCGTGTCCATGTCCATCGGTTCCACCGACGAGCTCGACATGACGTATCTCGCCGAGCTGAAAGCGCTGCGCGATCGCACGGGCGCTCTTTGGGTTTCCGATCACCTCTGTTGGACGGGGGTAGCCGGTCGCAACACGCACGATCTCCTTCCCATGCCGTATACGGAAGAGGCGTTGCGCCATACGGCGGCGCGTATCCGCCGCGTACAGGATTTCTTGGGCGCGCCCCTCCTCCTCGAGAACCCTTCTTCGTACGTGGAGTTTGCCGGTTCGAGCATGACGGAGTGGGAATTTTTGGCCCGGCTGACCGAAGAGGCGGACTCGGGGCTGCTGCTCGACGTGAACAACGTGTACGTGAGCGCGTATAACCACGGCTTCGACCCTGCCTCTTACCTCGCCGGCGTTCCGTTCGACCGCGTGGCGCAAATGCACGTGGCCGGACACACCCATCAAGGTACGCACATCGTCGACACGCATATTGGCCCGGTCATCGCTCCGGTGTGGGAGCTCGCACGCGAAGCGTATCGTCGCGCGCCGGGCACATCGCTCTTGCTCGAGTGGGACGCGGAGATCCCCCCTTTCGAGGAGGTGCATCGCGAAGCGCTCAAGGCGACGTCGTTCATGGAGCAACGAGGGACCGGAGCGTCGAGCGCTCGCGCAGAGCGCGCCCCGATGGTCCGGCCGTGAGCGAGCGGCTCGGTGTAGCGCTGGAGGGCGGACCTTCCGAAGCGTTCGTCCGTGAACGCGCGAGCGCCACCCCGAGCAAACACGTCACCCTGCCCGGGCAGAGCGGAACAGCAAAGCCGTCGCATGGCCCAAAACGCGCCGCCGGCGGAGCCGCGCTCGAGGTACCCCTTCGTGCATTGCAGCATTGGTTCGCGGCGGCTGTGATGCACCCCGGCGGCGTGACGACGGGCGTCGACGAGAGCGCCGCGACGGCGATCGGAACCACGCAGCCGTCCGTCGTCGCCGGCCCGCTCCGAGTGGCGATGGGCGACCTCGAACGCGTGCTCCTGCCCTCGAGCCAGCTTGCCGCCATCGAGCGGCTCGCGATCTACGGCGACGCGTACCGAGCGCGTCTGGTGGAATGCCTAGCGGACGACTATCCAGCGCTGAAATATGCGGTGGGCGACGACGCTTTCGAGGCCTTGTGCCTGCGTTACATCGAGGCCCATCCTTCGACGTCGCCGAACCTCAACGCGTTCGGACGGCACATGGCCGAGTTCTGTCGTACGGCAGAGCTCCCACCGCTGCCCTTCGAAGGAGAATTGGCGGCGCTCGAATGGGCCATGGTCGAGGTGCTCCACGCGCCTTCGACGGAACAGCTCGATCTGGCTACGCTCGCCACGGTGCCCCCCGATCGATGGGGCGCGGCGCGGTTCGCGCCGAGCGGGGCCGTGCGCGTCGTGGAGTTCAGCTACCCGGTGAATGCGTATTTTCAGGCGTTTCGAACCGATCGGACGCCGAGCGTGCCCGCGGCCGCGTGGTCGGCGACCGCGATCTTCCGCGATGGCGCCACGATCTGGCGCATGGACCTGAGTCGTGCCATGCATGCGTTGCTCACGATGCTCTTCACTGGCACGCCGCTCGGGCCCGCGCTCGAAACGCTCGCCGCTGCCGGGCACGTTACCGAAGAGGAAGGCTCGCAAGTGATGGTGTGGTTCCGTGATTGGGTAGGACACGGCTTTTTCGCGCACATCGAAACTGCCTGAGCCATGTGGTTCCGAGCGCGCCCCGGTCGGCGGCTGGCGATGAATGCTCGCACGTGGGTGGCATTGGCGATCATGGTGGGGCTCGTGCTCGCTGGTAGCCGCGCGCGTGCGAATGGGCGGTATCCACTCGCCGATCAGATCGTCATCGACCCCGGCAACCCCGCCCACATCGTCGCTCGGGCCACCTTCGGCGTGCTCGACAGCGACGATGGCGGCAAGAGCTTTCGTTGGATCTGCGAAACAGCCATCGGCTACTTCGGCCCCGAAGACCCGCCCATTGCGGTCACCGCCAATGGGAGCGCCGTGGTGGCGTCGTCGAAGGGGCTCAGCATCAGCGCCGACGGTGGGTGCACCTGGATTCGCAACCCCGGGCTCACCGGCACCTGGTTCGGGATCGACGTCACCGTGTTGCCTCCGCGACCGCACGAAGCGCTCGGTCTCTTGTCGTATTTGGCCGACGGCGCGTACACCGTTTCTATCGTGAAAACGATCGATGACGGCGCCACGTGGGAAGAAGTCGTCTCTTCGCTCGACACGAGCTTTTTGGCCACGACGATCGAGGTCGCGCCTTCCAACCCGGATCGTCTCTACGTGAGCGGCAAAGTTCTGCCCGGCGGCGGCGCGGCCATGATGCGCTCCGATGACGGCGGCCACACCTGGACGCAGTTTCCGCTTCCACTCTCCGGCGCGTACTCCATCTTCATCGGCGCGGTCGACCCGCACGATCCCGACGTCGTTTACGTTCGGACCAATGCCGACGAGACGGGACGCGTGCTCGTCAGCAAGGACGCCGGCATGAGCTGGAACGAAATCTGGCAAGCGCCCGGCGACGTGTCGGGGTTCGCACTCTCATCGGATGGTGCCGTCCTCGCCGTCGGCGGATCTGCGGTCGGCGTCAGCGTCGCCAGCACGACGGACTTCGCGTTTCGTCGGACGAGCAACGCCAGCGTGTACTGTCTTACTTTTTGGGGAGAGCGACTGCTCGTCTGCACCAAAGAAGCGATCGATCACTTCTCGATCGGCGTCTCCGACGATCTCGGCCAGCATTTCGAGCCCCTTTTGCACCTTTCGGACGTCCTGCCGCGCGCTTGCGCCTCCGGCACCTCGGCGGGCATTTGTGCGAGCGACTGGGAAATGGTGGCTACCGCCATTGGGGCGGACGCGGGAACGGGCCGGCCGAACGACGACGGCGGCGATGCTGGATCGGCGCAAGAGGCGCACGGGTGCGGCTGCAGCCTGGCGGCGTTACACGACCGCCATCGACGAGCTCCTCTCGAACTCCTCGCCATCGGCGTCGTGATGGGCGCTCGCGCAGGGCGCGGCTTTCGCCGCGCCCGCCGAACGCGATGTTAGAACGTCCTGCCGGCGTTCATTCCTCCGATGCCGCCGGTGCCACCCGGACCGAAACTGCCGCCCGAACCGCCGGAACCTCCCCTGCCGAAACTGCCACCGGAACCGCCCGAACCGCCGGGGCCGAAGGTGCCACCAGTTCCCGTGCCGCCCGTGCCCGTAGGCGTTTGAAGCGGCGCTATCGGAGCGGCGTGTCGCTCGGCGGAGCTCGCGTCGCGCTCGCAACCGGCCACGCTCCACGCGAGTGCCGCCAAAATCGCACCCTCGATGAGGATCCGTTTCATTTCGTCCTCCTTGCCTTGCTGCCTTTGGTGCTCCGACGTTTCGTGGCCGTTCCGCGCTTTTTCGTGGGCGCGGATCGCGTGGACGCGGTTCGCCCCTTGCGACGGCGGCTCGCCTTGCGCGCTTGGTAGGCGAGCGCGCGAGGCGACGCGGTTTCGCGGCTCTCGCGGCGCAGTGCGCCCTCGGCGGCGGCAGAGCGCTTGGCCGAGACGCGCCCGGGACGTCGGCCGCGCTTCAGGTCGCGCTGCGCTTGTCGGCGCGTGCTCTCCGACGCTGCCTCGCCCTTCTTCGGCGCCGGCAGGCGAACGCCAGCGCGGCGCGCTTTCGAAAGACCGATGGCGATGGCCTGCTTCGGCGATCGTGCGCCGTGCTTGCCGCGCCGGACGTGTTCAATCTCTTCTCGGACGAATTCTCCAGCTACGGTCGTGGGCGCCTTGCCTCGACGCGTCGCGCGGCGCGCCCGCTCGATGGTTCGCTTTTCCGGCATGTCGGTACCTCCGCCTTCCGACAAGCAAGTCGCGGACCGACTGACCTCGCCCTTCGTGGACGACTACGTCGTTGGGACCAGTTACCTGGCGCCGACACCTACCGGACACGTCACGCCGGTACCGCCGATCCCGCAGTACCCGTCGGGATTCTTGGCGAGGTACTGCTGGTGGTATTCCTCGGCATAGTAAAAGGGAGGCGCCTGCGCGATCTCGGTGGTGATGGTCCCGAAGCGAGCCTCGCGCAGTCGGTCCTGGTAAGCCGCGCGCGAAGCCTCGGCCGCGCGCTTTTGCGCTTCGCCCTCGTAGTAGATAGCGGAGCGATATTGCGTTCCCATGTCGTTTCCCTGCCGCATGCCCTGCGTGGGGTCGTGATTCTCCCAAAAGACTTGGAGCAGGTCCTCGTAGCGGATGACCTTGGGGTCGAACACGACACGCACCACCTCGGCATGACCGGTGCGGCCAGTGCAGACCTCGCGGTAAGTGGGATTGGGCGTTTGGCCCCCGGCGTAGCCAACCATCGTCGAGTGAACGCCGCCGAGCTGCCAAAACTTTCGCTCCGCACCCCAAAAACAGCCCATTCCAAAAACGGCCATCTCCATCCCGACGAACGGGGGTTCGAGCGCCGCGCCATTCACGAAATGCTTGTTGGTCACGGGCATGCGCTCGCTGCGCCCGGGGAGCGCGTCACCGAGGGGGACGCTCGCTTTGCTCGCATCGGATGACATGGCCGACATCATGGCGCTTCATGCCCTGTCTGGCCAGGTCGAGTGGTGGCCACGTCGCCGCAGGTGAAATTCGCCGATCGCGATCTGGTATGCCGAGGATCGGATGCAGTAGTGATAGGTGAAGCTCTTGGCTGCTCTCCTTCATAGCCCGATGTCCCTCTTCATCGCGCAGGCCGCGCTCATCATCGCGCTCTCGCGCTTGGTGGGGCTCGCCGCGACGAAGTTCGGGCAACCCATGGTCATCGCCGAGGTCGTGGCCGGAATCTTACTCGGCCCGTCGCTGCTCGGTGCGGTGAGCCCGGCAACGATGGCCACGCTTTTCCCTCCCAGCTCGATGCCGCTGCTCGGGCTGATAAGTCAGGTCGGGCTGCTCCTGTTCATGTTTCTCATCGGGCTCGAGCTCGACCCCAAGCTGCTCAGCGGGCGCGCCCACACATCGGTGGCGATCAGCCATTCGAGCATCATCGTTCCGAGCCTGCTCGGCGGCGTGCTCGGTCTCTACCTCTATCCTCGTCTCTCCTCGCCCGACGTACCGTTCGTCTCGTTTCTCCTTTTCATGGCCGTGTCCATGAGCATCACCGCCTTCCCGGTGCTGGCCCGCATTCTGGCCGAGCGCCGCCTCCTCAAGACGAAGGTCGGCGCGGTAACGATCACCTGCGCCGCGGTCGATGACGTGACGGCGTGGTGTCTCCTTGCTTTCGTGGTTTCCGTCGCCAAGTCCACCGACATCAAGCGCGCCGCCGTCACCGTGGCCCTGGCGCTCGCCTACATCGCGCTGATGTTCGTGCTGGTGCGCCCGTTTTTGCGCCGGCTCGGCGCGCTCAGTGCGAGCCGGGAGGGGCTCACGCAAAACCTGGTCGCGGTCACGCTGCTCTTCTTGCTGCTCTCGAGCTGGGTCACGGAGCTCATCGGCATCCACGCCCTTTTCGGCGCTTTCATGCTGGGCGCCATCATGCCCAAAGAAGGGCACGCGGGGCGCCTGCTCGCCGAGAAACTCGAAGACCTGGTGGTGGTCTTCCTTCTTCCGATGTTCTTTGCCTACAGCGGGCTGCGCACGCAAATCGGTCTGCTCGACACACCGGGCACTTGGCTCATGTGCGCGCTCATCATCCTCGTCGCTTGCGTCGGCAAGTTCGGCGGCAGCTTCGTGGCTGGCAGGCTCACTGGGCTCCGGTGGCGCGAAGCAACGGCGGTCGGCATCTTGATGAACACCCGCGGGCTCATGGAGCTCATCGTGCTCAACATCGGCCTCGATCTCGGGGTCATCTCCCCCTCCCTCTTCACGATGATGGTCATCATGGCGCTCGTCACGACGTTCATGACGACCCCGC
>DATHEQ010000126.1:0-6835 GCA_035318505.1 Polyangiaceae bacterium
GGTTCGTGCGTATTCGAAGGCAAAGCGGATGATGCGATCGCACCCGAAGCGGGTGATGATGGAGATCGCCTCGGCCGCGCTCTTGGTTGGATCGATGAAGTGCTCGATGCCCGAGTATTCGCCCTGCGTATTTTCGCGCACGACCACGAGGTCGACCTTGTCGTATCGGGTGACGAGGCCAACAAAAGAGCGCGCCGGCCGCAGGTTGGCGTAGAGCTCGAATTCCTGTCGCAGCGCGACGTTCACGCTGCGGTAGCCGCCGCCAATGGGCGTCGCGAGCGGCCCCTTGAAGCAGATGCGGTGGGTGCGGATGGACGCCAGCGTCGCTTCTGGCAGCGGGGAGCCGTGCTTCGGAATCGCGCTGGCCCCGGCGTCCATCGGTTCCCACGACAGGATGGCCCCGGTGGCTTCAACGGCGCGCACGGCGGCATCCATGACCTCGGGGCCTATTCCATCCCCGCGTAGCAGTGTGACGGTAGAAGGCATGGTACGTTGCAACTCTACTTCATTTTGCGCGTCGATAGGGAACGCCAGGCGCAGCGCGCCGCGCCCCGGCCTCGGTAGCCCGACAATTGCCAGCGTGCCGCTAGCGATAGATCTCGGCGCCCTTCTCACGAAACTCGAGCGCCTTCTCTTCGAGCCCCTTTTTCAGCCCGTCTTCGCCGGAGAGACCGCGTGAGGCGGCGTAGTCGCGCACGTCTTGGGTGATGCGCATCGAGCAAAAATGCGGCCCGCACATGGAGCAAAAGTGCGAGACCTTGGCTCCTTCGGCCGGTAGTGTCTGGTCGTGGAACGCGCGCGCCCGTTCGGGATCGAGCCCGAGGTTGAACTGGTCCTCCCAACGGAACTCGAAACGCGCCTTGGAAAGGGCGTTGTCGCGCGCTTGCGCGCCGGGGTGCCCCTTGGCGAGATCAGCGGCATGTGCCGCGATCTTGTAGGTGATGACCCCTTCGCGCACGTCTTCGCGATTGGGAAGACCGAGATGCTCCTTGGGCGTCACGTAGCAGAGCATGGCGCAACCGAACCAGCCGATCATCGCGGCGCCGATGCCGCTCGTGAAGTGATCGTACCCGGGCGCGATGTCGGTTGTCAGCGGCCCGAGGGTGTAGAACGGCGCCTCGTGACAGACTTCGAGCTGGCGCGTCATGTTTTCCCGGATGAGATGCATGGGAACGTGTCCCGGCCCCTCGATCATCGTTTGCACGTCGTGCTTCCAGGCGACTTCGGTGAGCTCGCCGAGCGTGTGTAGCTCGGCGAACTGAGCCTCGTCGTTGGCATCGGCGATTGACCCGGGGCGAAGACCGTCACCCAAGCTGAAGCTCACGTCGTAGGCCTTCATGATTTCGCAGATGTCTTCGAAGTGCGTATAGAGGAAGTTCTCGTCGTGATGCGCCAAGCACCATTTGGCGAGAATCGATCCCCCGCGCGAGACGATCCCGGTCACGCGCCGCGCCGTGAGCGGCACATAGGCGAGCCGCACGCCGGCGTGGATGGTGAAGTAGTCGACCCCTTGCTCGGCCTGCTCGATGAGCGTGTCGCGGAAGATCTCCCACGTGAGCTCCTCGGCTTTGCCGCCCACCTTTTCGAGCGCCTGGTAAATCGGCACGGTACCGATGGGGACGGGGCTATTGCGCACGATCCATTCGCGCGTCTCGTGAATGTTCTTACCGGTGGAAAGGTCCATCACCGTGTCGGCGCCCCAGCGAATGGCCCACACCATCTTTTCGACCTCTTCCTCGATGGAGGAGGTCACGGCCGAGTTTCCGATGTTGGCGTTGATCTTCACCAGGAAATTGCGGCCGATGATCATCGGCTCGAGCTCGGGATGGTTGATGTTGGCGGGGATGATGGCGCGACCGCGCGCCACCTCGTCGCGTACGAACTCGGGCGTGATCGTGCGCGGAATCGCCGCGCCCCAGGTCACCCCCTCGTGCTGAAAGCCGAGGCCTTCGGCGACGCGCTGGTTCTCGCGAATGGCGATGAATTCCATCTCCGGCGTCACGATGCCGCGCCGCGCGTAGTGCATCTGCGTCACATTGCCGCCGCTCTTTGCGACCAGCGGTTTGCGATTCAGGTGAAAGCGCAGGCCAGCAAGCTTGGCGTCGGCTCGGCGGGCGCGACCGTAGACCGAGCCGGTCGTGGACAGCTCCTCGACGTCTTCACGGCCTTTGATCCATTCGAGGCGCGGAACGGCCAGCCCCTGGCGAGCGTCGATCGCGATGTCGGGGTCGGTATAAGGCCCGCTCGTGTCGTAAACGGAAACGGGTGGGTTGGGCGTTTCGGTGTGGCCGCCTTCGCGTAGCGGCATGTGGGTGGGCGCCTGCGCAATTTCGCGCATCGGCACGCGCAAAAACGGATGAAGCGACCCGCGCGCGTAGACTTTGCGCGACGCCGGCAAAGGCGCGGTGGTGATCGCCGAAAGGCGCGCTTCGTCGACAGCACCGATGTTCTTCGTGGTCCCGCTCATCTGTTCTTCTCCCATCGCGGAAGAAGAGGGGGCACCGAGGTGGGCCGCCGCTTCCCTCCGCCGGCATGACCCGGTTCAGGTTCGAAGGGTCGGCCGATTTTCACGGCCCTCTCAGCCTTGATCGAGGCACCCCTAGCGACTTTTCGTTTAGACCAGGCTAGCGCACCCTTGTCAACGCGCCACGCGATCGGTCACGCACCGGGAAGCGCGCGAGCGCTTCCACCAAGAGCGCGCGCCGGCTCGGAGCTTGCCGCCGGCACGCCCTGCGTAGCGCCGTTCGCCACGGCAATGGGGGGCAGGGCCACGAGCCCCGCCTCGCGAAGCAGCGAAACGTCTGCGTCCTTTTCGGGGTTGGCGGTCGTGAGCAGCTTTTCTCCGTAGAAAATGGAGTTTGCACCTGCGTAGAGGCACATGAGCTGTGCTTCGCGCGGAATCTCGGTGCGCCCCGCCGAAAGGCGGACCATCGCTTTCGGCATCAGAATGCGCGCGCAGGCGATCATGCGCACCAGATCGAGCGGGTTGACCGGATCGAGCGCCGCCAAGGGCGTGCCTTCGACGCGCATCAAGGCATTGATGGGAACGCTCTCCGGGTGCGGATCGAGCGTCGCCAGCTCGAGCAACATGCGGCACCGATCGTCGATCGATTCTCCCATGCCGATGATGCCCCCCGTGCACACTGTGATCCCCGCCTCGCGCACAGCACGTAGCGTTCGCAGTCGATCGTCGTAGGTGCGGGTCGAAATGATCGAACGGTAGTGCTCACGCGAGGTATCGATGTTGTGGTTGTAGGCGTCGAGCCCCGCATCCTTGAGGCGTCGCGCCTGGTCCTCGGTGAGCATTCCGAGCGTGCAGCACGCCTCAAGGCCAAGCCCTTTTACCCCGCGGACCATGTCGAGGACACGCTCGAACGCAGGACCGTCTTTGACTTCCCGCCACGCAGCGCCCATGCAGAAGCGGGTCGCGCCCGCCGTGCGCGCGCGGTCGGCGGCGTCGATGACGTCCTCGACCGACAACATCTTCTCGCCGGTCACGGGCGTTTCGTAGTGCGCCGACTGCGGGCAATAGGCGCAGTCTTCGGGGCAACCGCCGGTCTTGACGCTGAGGAGGGTGCAGAGCTGGACCGAGCCGGCCGGATGGTGCGCGAGATGCACGGCGCGGGCCCGATCGATGAGCTCGAAGAGCGGAAGATCGTAAAGCTTTCGTACCTCGCCGAAGGTGAAATCGTGCCGGACGCCCATTGCGACCGCGTTCTAGCTCACTTTGCCGCCGCCGAACACCTTCTCGTCGCGTCGCGCCGTCAGAATCCCGTGGCTGCGCGCGCCGCGTCCATGTCGATGATGCCTTGAGCCAAAAGGTGCTTCAGGTGCATTTCGAAGGTCTGCATCCCATAGGGGTGCGTCCCCTTTTCGATGAGATCTTTGAGGGGGGGGTTCGACTCTGGTCGTTTGAGCGCTTCGCGCACGGTGCCCGTGACGATGAGCACCTCCGAAACGAGGACGAGACCTTGCGCGTCCTTTCGCGGCACGAGCCGCTGAGCGACGATCCCTTGCAGTACGTCGGCGATGCGCTCGCGCACCTCCTTCGGATCCCCCGTCGAAAGCGCCAGCATGCGCTGCACGGTGCGGTACACGTCGGGCGTGTGCAGGGTCGACAGCACGAGGTGGCCAGTTTCCGCCGCCATGAGCGCGATCTCCATCGTCTCGCCATCTCGAATCTCGCCGAGAAGAACGACGTCGGGATCCTGGCGAAGCGCCGCCCGCAGCGCGCCGGCGAAGGTCGGCGTGTCGATCCCAATTTCGCGCTGGCTCACCGAGCTCTTCTCGTCGGTGTGCAAGAACTCGATCGGATCTTCGATCGTCACGATGTGCAAGGGCTGCGATCGGTTCAAATGGCCGATCATCGAAGCCAGCGTCGAGCTTTTGCCATTGCCGGCGGCGCCGACGACGAGAACGAGTCCTCTCGGTTTTTCGGCCAGCTCGCGGCACGCGACGGCGACGCCGAGCTCCTCGAAGGTCGGGATCTGCGCGGGAATGGTACGGAGAACCGCCGCGAAGCTGCCGCGCTGTCGATAAACATTGACGCGAAAGCGCCCGAGCTTCGGCACCGCATACGCGGAATCGATCTCACGTACGTCGTCGAGATTGACGGGCGGATTCAGCCCGCGGAGCAGGTGGCGCGCCACCGCCTCCGCGTCGACCGCGCTGATGCGATCGACGCGAAAGTAGACCATGTCACCGCGGACGCGCGCCCCGGGCGGCTGTCCCACCTTGATGTGAACGTCGCTAGCGCCGGCCGACACCGCCTTCTGCAACAGTTGATGAAAGAAAGCCTCGTTGTCGTAGGGGCTCGAGCTCATGCGAGGCCGCTAACTCGAGGGATCGACGCCATGCCTCCATCCTACACCAAGGGCCATCGTCCGCCCGCCATGCACGATCGCGTCGGGTGAGCGGATCGACGCGTTCAGATGCCGCGGCTCGAGCGGGTCGGGTAGCACAGCGAGGCTACTTCGGATCCAAATCGGTCGGGATCAACGCGGCGGTGACGGCGCCCCTTTCGCTCAGCATGCGAAGCGCGGAGATCGCGGGTGCGCGTACGGCCTTGGCGAGGCTCTTACGCTCGGCAAGCGTCAGAAGAGCCTCGGCACAGGAGCGCAGTCCAGGGGGGTCGAGGGGCTCGGTCTGACGGCGCGGGCGCGCCGCCATACGGACGATGGCCCCTACGACGGGCGCCGTGGCGGCTGGGTCGAGCTGCCGCACGATTTCTCCGAGCCGCTGGTAAGCCGCGTCCGCATCAGCGGCCCACGGAAGTGCGGCCAGGGCGGCTAAGCCGATCGGGCCCCCATCCTCGAGTCCCTCCAAAAGTCCTCCCGCCCCTTCGCGATCGGCAAGACGTGCGAGATCGATGGGATCCCCTTCCGTCGCGCGGCGCCAAAGCTCGTCTTTCATTCGCTCGCTCTCCTTCGCCGCCGGCATGACGAGATTGGGTGGCGGCGCGGCGTCGGGCGCTTCATGCGCGCTGCGACAGCTTGCAAGGGTTGCGGACGAAAGGAGGAGAACCGCCGCGCAAGATCTCGGGGGTCCAAAACTCCACCGCAGCAAAACCGAGCGCATGACGCGTTAACCTAGCAGCACTCCCGCAGTTTTTTAGTTTTCGATCGCACGACGAACATGGACGGCTTTTCGTGTTCATGCCGTCCGTGACGGCGAAAAGGCCGTTTGACTGTTGCTTTCGATGCACAGCGTCTTTTCGCGGACTACCCGGAACATGAGCTCATCCTTAAGTGTTGCATCAACAGTCCACAGCAACCGCTCTAGAGCACGGCGATTGGGACAAGGCGACCTACCAAGGCACCTTGCCTGTCTCGGGTTTCAGAACGCAATCAGGAGGCATCATGACGGAAGGTACGAGGCGCGGTTTCGCCTCGATGGCGCAAGAGAGGCAACGACAAATCGCTAGCAAGGGGGGTAAAGCAGCCCACGTCAAAGGTCGCGCTCACGAGTTTACGCCGGAGCAGGCCCGCGAAGCGGGGCGTAAGGGCGGCCAGGCCGTCAGCCGGGATCGGCTGCACATGGCGCGCATTGGTCGCAAAGGTGGCGAAGCGGTCAGCGGTGATCGAGCCCACATGGCACGCATCGGCCGAAAGGGCGGAGCTGCCGTGAGCGAAGATCGTCAGCACATGGCGGAGATTGGTCGCGAAGGTGGCCAGTCCGTCAGCGGTGACCGCGCGCACATGGCGGAGATTGGTCGAGAGGGCGGACACCGGCGACAAGCGCTCCGCTCGAATTCCGATTCCCCGCCCGACAATGAAGAGAAGGAGGGTAACCCCGAGGCTCAGTCGCCGCTGCACTGACGGCTAAGCCGCTCGCTGAGGGGCATCGCGGTCGAACCTTTCGCCCGACGATGCCTGCTCGTCGGGCGCGTGATACTCGGATCGTCCGGTCGGTGTTTCGGTCGGCCTGTGGTATGCGGAAAACGCGGGGCTCCCGTCCCCCTCGTTCACCATGCCATCGGTTTCTAATCTGGTTTCAATCATCGATAGCGCGCAGGCGACGCTCGATCAACGCATCGAGGCTGCCCATGCGCTTGCCGCCGAGGGGGATCCGCGTATCGCGACAATCGATCGCGTCGTCATCCCCCGCGGCGCGTTTGCAATGGGAGACCCCGGGCGTCAGGTCGATCTCGTGGCCTACGCGATCGACCGTTCTCCAGTCACTGTCGCAGCCTACGCGGCGTTCGTCGCTGCGGGCGGCTACGACGATGCGCGCTTCTGGAGCGCGGAGGGGTGGGGATGGCGACAGCAAGGCGCGATCGAAAGACCGCGCTTCTGGGGGGAAGACGAGTGGCGCGCCTATCTCGTGCTGAACCACC
>DATHEQ010000127.1:0-3604 GCA_035318505.1 Polyangiaceae bacterium
GGGCGGGGCGGGTCCTGGTTGCGGCGCCGGATCCGGAAGCTGTGCCAATGGATCGGTCTACGATCCGATAGCGGATTCCTGGAAAGCGATGTCGAGCACCGGCACCCCTGCGCCCCGTGCATCGCACGTCGCGGTGTGGGCCGACGACCGCATGGTGATCTGGGGCGGCCTTACGGGCGATCTGCAGTATCCGCTCGATGATGGGGCAGAGTATTTTCCCTAAGCGCCAAAGCACCGCCCTCGCGGGCGGCCATCACACTTCATCCGATCACCCGCGCGATCCCTCGAAGCCCGACGCGCGGCCAGAGCGCTGAATCGCGAGCAGTGCCCCGCCTGAGCGACGCGCGATGACGCCCTGGCACGCATTCGCTTTTTGCAGGAAGGGGGCATAGCCGCTTCCCGCGATCAAGCGGTCGCGGTAGGGACGGCCCTGACCCCGTCGGGTTCGGGCCGCCCCCCGCACAGATCCCAGCGAGCGGCACTACCGCACTGGGCTCTTGCCTTGGGTTCTGCCGCGAAAGCGCTGTTCGGGCCAGGGATGCTGAATACGCGGACGAGGGAGCCAGCGGTCGACGAGCGAAGCGGTCCGTTCCCAGGTCATTCGATGACGTTGACTTCGTCGCCGAAGCGAGTGAAGCCACGCATTGGTAACCTGCGTTCGGAAGGCCTCGAGCGTTCGAATGTTCGTCGGCACGGCGTGGTAGGCAAAGTAGCCGCGCACCACTTGACCGAGCCAGCGACCCTGCTGAGGGATGGGCTGATGCCGTCGATGCGCGAGCGCAGCTTTCACCGCGCCCAGCGTCGCCCGCATCCGCGACTTGATGGTGTGCCTCGTCAAGAGAAAGTTCCCTGCCCTGGTCTTCGCGCAGATGTGCGTGAAGCCGAGGAAGTTGAAAGTCTCTGGCTTCCGGGCACCACGACGGGCTCGGTCCTTGGTCGCGAAGCGGCCAAATTCGAGCACGCGTGTCTTTTCCGGATGCAGTTCCAGTGCGAAGGTTTGCAATCGTTCGCGAAGTTCGTTCAGAAACAGCACGGCATCCATCTCGTGCTGGAATCCAACGAGAAAGTCGTCGGCAAAACGCACGACGACGACGTCGCCGCGCGCCTTTTGCTTTCGCCACTGTTGGACCCAGAGGTCGAGGACGTAGTGAAGGTAGACGTTCGAGAGGAGCGGCGAAATCGTCGCTCCCTGCGGCGCCCCCCACGTCACTGTCCGACCATCGACCCTTCTCCATTACCCCTGCGCTCAGCCACTTCTGGATGAGACGCAGCACCCGCTTGTCCGCGATTCGGTGCTCGAGAAACCTCATCAGCCATCCGTGGTCGATGGCATCGAAGAAACCACGGATGTCTGCGTCGAGCACCCAGTTCACCTTCTTCTGCTTCATTCCGGCCGCGAGCGCGTCCAGCGCTTGATGCTGGCTGCGTCCGGGCCGGAATCCGTAGGAGAAGCCGAGGAAGTCTTCTTCGTAGATGGCGTTCATGACGTCGGCCACGGCTCGTTGGACAAGCTTGTCTTCCAGCGAGGCGATGCCGAGCGGCCGTTGCCGCCCGTCGGCCTTGGGGATGTACGTTCTTACGAGAGGGCTTCGCACGGTACGCACCGTGATGCAGTCGCGCGTACAGTCCCGCGAGGTTGTCCTCGAGGTCCGCCGCGTACCGCTTCCACGTGACGCCGTCGACGCCGGGAGCGGCCTTCCTTTGAAGCTGAAGAAACGCGTACCGGAGCCGGTCAACTGTCACGTGGTGCATGAGCGTCGTGAACTTCACCTTCCTGTCCTTGCTTGCTCTTTGACGTACACGGTCGAGCGCACTTGGCGCGCCAACTGCCCGGCGCTGCGTCCGGGGCGCGTTTTGCTCGTCCGTGTTCCCCTTGGCCAGGCCCCTTTCCTCCACCCTCTCCGCTGCGGATGGCTCCGCATTGTTCGACGGCTTCGCTGGTACTACGGGCCTGTCCGACTTCCCCGAGTCGTGCATCATCGGCGTACGGCCATCGGCCTTTCCGACGCGGCCCGCGGCGCCATCCGCCGCGGGCGACTCGGGGATCTCCCGGTTCTCGCGCATGGAGATTCGGCACGTGCGAGGGGTCTGCGACCGCGCAGGACCGCCCGTCGTCTCGCGTTTGCGACGACGAGCGTGTTGCCTTCCGCTTCGGTTAACAGCGTCGGCGCCCTGAAGTACCTGATTTCGCGGCTCAATACCCTGCCCGTGCCTACCCCTGTCAACGCTTCACCTCCGTCCTCACGAACGACGGCGCATGACTCGGGGACATCGTGGGTCGCTACTCCTTCGACGTTGGACTCTTGCATTCCTTTCTCCATGCCGGTTTATCCCGGCGCACTAACCGTACGGCCAGTGTACGGCCAGTGGCGTCGTGACGGCATAGCCCGCTGCCGCGATCGTGCTCGCGAGAGCGAGACAAATGGCGCACGGTCAATGGTCGGAGATCGAGGCGCGCGGCGTCCTCGAGGCATGGAAGCGGAGCGGGGTTGGGATTACCCGACAAGCGCGCTCGACGAGTTGCTACCAGGCGCGTGGGCTACCGCGCGCAACGAAGAGTGACGCCGCGTCACGACGCCAGTGGCCGGACGGGTACACTCGCCTGGAGTTCCCACGGTCAGGCCCTCCAGAGGATTTTCAGCTCCGTGTCGAGCCTATGCAGGGCGCCCAAATGACGTCGGGCTTCGACCGAAGTCGAAGCCCGACGCGCTTCTGTTGTCGACGACCGTGCTTACGGGGTCACGGTCAGCATCGTCGATCCAGGCGTGCCCGGGGACATCGTGGCCGTGATCGTGGTTACGCCCGTGGCGAGAGCCGTGGCAACGCCTCGACTTCCTGCGCCGTTACTGATCGTCGCCGCGGTGAGGTTAGTCGACCCCCACAACACGAGCTGCGTGATGTCCTGGGTCGTCGTATCGGCGTAGTTGCCGGTCGCTATGAACTGGCGTGTAGCGCCGAGAATGACGGTGCCGTTGGCTGGATTCACGGTGATCGACGTCAGTAAGGCGGCCGTCACCGTGAGCGTGATCGATCCCGTCACGCCGGACACGGAGGCGGTGATGCTGGCGATTCCGGGGCCAGAGACACCGGTGGCCAAACCTTCGTTACCCACCGCGTTGCTGACAGTCGCCACCGCCGGATTGTTGGACCCCCAGTTGACCTCCGAGGCCAGCAGGACCTGGGAGGTAGCGTCGGAGTAGTGACCGGTTGCCTGGAACTGCACCGTCGTGCCTCTGGCGATGGTCGAGGTGGCCGGGGCGACCGGCGCGACTGTGATCGAGTCGAGCGTAGCCGCCGTGACCGTGAGCGCAGTCGTACCCACGATGGCGCCCATGCCGGAGCCCCACGTCGCCGTGATGTTGAACGGACCACCCACGGTATTGGTCGAGGCAAGGCCCTTGTCGGCGCCGTTGCTGACCGTCGCCCCGCCCGTCGAGTTCCAGCTCAAGTTCGAATTCGCAGTGATGTCCACCTCCGACGCGTCGGTGTACGTGCCGATGGCCCTGTACTGAATCTTCGTCCCATTCGCCACGGTCTGGTTCGCCGGGGTAATGGCGATCGATACGAGCGCGGCGGTACTGACGGTGAGATTCGTCGTTCCGCT
>DATHEQ010000128.1:0-53021 GCA_035318505.1 Polyangiaceae bacterium
CGCGCGCGAGCCCCTTAGCCCCCATGCCCTTCACGAAATCCTCGAGCTTGTCGGATTCGGCTCGCGAAAGATTGGCCGCAGCAGGGATGACGAGCGCTTTGATGATCTGCGGAGGGAGGTCACGGCGAAAGGCGCCGCTCTTGAATTTCTCGGTGATCTCTTGGAAAAAAGGAATGCCACCCCCGTCGTGCTCGATCATGAGCTCGGTCAAATCGACGTGCGGCATGCCGAAACGGACATCCGGCTTGTCGTTTCCGTAGAGACGCATCGATTCGGCATAGGGCATCTCTGGAAATTGCCCGGAGGGGTAGAGGGTGTGGAGGTCGACGCCGAGAGCATCTTTCCAAACTGCGAAAACGAGCCCTTCCACCAGGCGGAAGACGTCGTTTTGGTTGACGAACGAGAGCTCGATGTCGATCTGCGTGAATTCGGGCTGGCGATCGACGCGCAGATCTTCGTCGCGAAAGCACTTCACGATTTGGAAGTAGCGGTCGAAGCCGGCCACCATGAAGAGCTGTTTGAAGAGCTGCGGGCTTTCGGCGAGCGCGTAGAACTTGCCCGGCGAGGAACGCGAGGGAACGAGAAAGTTACGCGCGCCCCCCGGCGTGTTGCGCACGAGGTACGGCGTCTCGAGCTCGATGCAACCGGCTTCCGCTAGATAGCTGCGCGTCGCGTGATGGATCCGGCTGCGCTGCAGAAGGCTTTTTTGCAGGGGTGCGCGACGAAGATCGAGGTAGCGGTATTCGAGCCGCACCTCCTCGCGGGTATCGATCTCGTCGTCGATCATGAACGGGGGAGTTTCGGATCGATTGAAGATAGTCGCTTCGACGACGTGGATCTCGATCTCGCCGGTGGGAAGCTTGGCGTTCACGTTGCTGCCGCGTGAAACGACCATGCCGCGCACGCCGAGCACCCACTCGGCGCGCGCCTCTTCGGCGAGCTTGTGGGCGCGGGCTACCACTTCGGCGTCGGCCGCCGCGCGAGGATCGCGGTAAGCGGGGTCGAAGACGATCTGGGTGATGCCCGTGCGGTCGCGCAAATCGATGAACACGCACCCTCCGTGGTCGCGTCGCGTCGCGACCCAGCCGAAGAGCACCACTTCCGACCCGACGTCGCTGGCTCGGAGCGAGCCACAGCGATGGGTTCGTTTGAGATCGTCGATGAATCGAGCCAAGAGAAAGCCTCCAGAGCGTGCGAGCATAGCCCAGGGAAGCGCGAGCGGTGGTAAGAGATCGTGGCACATGCTCGCCTGGTCGTTTTCGGCCCGTACGCTCGACGAGGTTTCGTCGCTCCTCCGCGCGATGGGGCGCCACCGCTACGTGCGGGAGACGTCTCACGCCATCCATTGGTCGGTGGATGAGGCGCTGTCCGACCGCCCTCTGTTCGCGGCGCGCGCCGCCGCCTTTAACGCGCGCCTTTCCCGCGAACCCGCGCTCGACGTCACCTCGCGCGATCCGTCCCTCTGGGCGTACGCCGATACCGAAGTGATCATCGAGGCGCTCGCCGTTTTCTGGACGAAAGGGGACGAGGCGGCGCGCGCCGCGGATCGTCTGCGTGAGATCCTGGAAAAGTCCGAGCTGGGGCTCGCCGCGCATCCCCCTTTTCGCGCGGATCCCGAGGAGCCGCCGCACCCCGAGCTCATCCTGCTCGACTGGGAATTTTTTTCGATCGACGACCTCGACCCCGAGCGGCACGAAGGCGCCTTGCGGGCCCTCGAGCTCGCCGGGGAAGAGGTCGACGTCTCCGCTTCCGTGTACGAAGAGAGCGTTTGTATCGCCTATCCGGAGCTTGCGGCGGGCGCGCCCCAGGGCGTCTTGCCGACGGATTTTCTGATCTGGTCGGACGGCGCCTACAGCTACGTCGACTACGTTTTCCGCGGCGTGGCCAAGGCCGCACGCCTGGTCGACCCTCCCGTGGGCATCCGCGATCTCGACGAGTGAGCACGATGTCGTCCTCCGTTCGTGCCGACGCGGCAACCGGCGGGCCGGCTTGGTTGGCGCACATCGGGGCGGCGATTTCGGCGCTGGCGCCGTTCGGGGTCGCCCTCGGCCACGCCGCTACGGCATCGGTCTGGCGCGACGATGTCGTGGTCCTGCGCGGTCTCGGCCGTGCCGGCTGGGGCCATGCAGGGTGCGTTTCTGCGCTGCTTGCGCAGGCATCCTTTTTCCTTCCGCTTGGCTCGGTTCATTTCCGGTTGGCCGTCATGGCCGCCGCCGTTCTCGGGGCGGCGGGATGGGGGGTGCATGCGTTGACGCGCGACATTTTGACGCGCCAGGCGAGCGCACCGCGTATCGCGGATGCTCTGGCGACCATTGCGGCTCTCACCGCGACGCTCTCACCGACGGGACAGGGTGAAGGCGCGCTCGCGGGGGGTAGCGGGGTCGCGCTCCTCCTCGCCGTCGCCTTCCTGTGCACGCGCCCAGCGGAGGCGCTGCACGACCCGCCCCGCGCCCTCACCGCCGGCATGCTCGCCGGCGCGCTGCTCGCTGAGAGCGGCGTGACAGCGGCCGCGCTCGCAACGGGCATCGCGTGCGGGCTCGTGTTCGAAAGGCGCAAAGGGATACCGAGGGGGGCACCATTCGCGCTGGGGGGCGCGCTGGTCGCGGCAGCGCTGCTCGTGTCCCCTGCGTGGGTGCGCTCTTTGGTGTCCGCGCCATTTCTCGATATCGGACGAGCCATGACCGCGCTGCCCCCGGCGGCGCCCGTTTTGCGCCCGTTCGGCGGAGCCGTCGCGCGCTTGATTGCGGAGGGCTCGATCCTCGTGGTGTTGGCGGGGCTCGGGTTCGGGGTCGCCCTCGCGCAACGCGCGCTGCGCGCCGCCGTGGCGCCTCTCATCGTCGTCACCGCACTCTATGCCGCTTCGATTTTTGCCGAAGGGCGAATTCTGGTGGCGGAGGACATCGCGCCGCTTCACCTGGTGGTGACCGCGGCCCTCGCGATCGGCTCGGCTGTCGCCGTGAAGGCAGTCGTCGTAGCGCTCCTCGCGTGGAAGCTCCCGATGGCCAAGGGGGCCGCCATCTTGCTGGTGATGACGGACCTCACGCTCGCCGTTGCGACGGCGGAAGAAGCCTCGTTCGCGAACGATCGCAGCTCTTGGCGCGGCGCCGAGGCTTTTACCGACGAAACGCTGGAACAGCTTCCACCCGCCGCCACTTTGCTGGTGCGGTCGCGCCGCGCGGCATGGCGCCTCTGGGCGGCGCAGCTGGCTCACGGCTCGCGCCCGGATGTGCTCGTCGTTCCGACGCCTGCAACGGGTGACACGCGTCTGGCCCTCCGCCTTCTGCGCGCCGAGCCCGCCTTGCAGAAGGCGCTGCAAGACATTTCGCTCGAAGGCCGGCCGGGCGAGGAAGCGCTCACCATCTTGGCTGACGTGCGTCCGGTGCTGGTCGAGCTCGACCCGGCGTGGGATCGCCGCGTCCTCTCCCATCTCGTCCCCGAACGACTATGGCTGCGCTTCGCGCCCGAGCCGCGCGGACCTTCCGATCGCAAAGCCGCCTTTGCCGATCTTCGCGCGCGCGCGGCGCGCGTTCTCAGCGCGGGCCTCATCGCCGACAAGCTCGACCCAGATAGCGCGGCCATGTTGCGGGCGCGGCTCGCCGATGGCGCCCTCCTGGCCGCGCTGCTCGGCGATCGCGACGAGGCCATCGCCCTGGCCGGGCAAATCGGCGAGGTACCAGGCGGCGGGCTTTTCGCGGCCGAATTGATGCAGCGACTTTTGGCGAGCAAGTCAGGCCCGCTCGACGTGAAGGGTCTCGCGCGCTGAAATGCGCGTCGGTGCCCGAGGTGGGTGCTACTTTTGGCGGCATGGGCTCGTCGCAACCTGCTCGCCCGGCACGGCACGTCGCTGCATCGGTCACCACGATGACGGAGTACGTGCTTCCCATCCACGCCAACATCCACGGCAACGTGTTCGGCGGTCAGATCCTCGCTTGGCTCGATCTCTGTGCCGCCATCTGCGCCCAGCGCCATACCGGGTACACCGCCATCACGGTGTCCATCGACGAGCTGCAGTTCGAACGACCGATCAAGGTCGGTCAGGTCGTGATCTTGACCGCGCGCATGACCGCGGCTTTTCGTACCTCGGTCGAGATTCTGGTCGAAGTAGAAGGAGAAGAAGCAACGACGGGCGTGCGCTGGCCCTGCGTATCGGCGTTCGTCAACTTCGTGGCCATGGACGAAAACCGGGTACCGGTGCCGGTTCCCCCGCTCGAGCTCGTCACCGAAGAGGAGCGCGCGCGCAGCGCGGCGGCGCAGGGACGCCGAGAGCAGCGGCTCCGGCGGCGCAAGGTGCGAACGTGACCGCGGGCGCGGCATCGGAAGCGCCGGCCCCGGTTCGCGCCCATCTCGATGGCGGCCAGCAAGCTACGCCTTCGCCGGTCGATTGCCGCACTTGCGGCGCGTGCTGCTACGGCGACGAGATGTGGATCCACGTCATGGCCGTCGACGACGATCGGCTCGGCGATGACGGTCTACGCCACCTCACGGTCCTTACGCAGCACGGCCGCGGCTATTTCGCGCGCAGCATGAAAATGGTGGGCGGCCGATGCATCGCCTTTCGCGATGAGCTCGCCGACGGCGGGTGCGGTTGTTCGATCTATGGGACTCGCCCCGACATCTGCCGCGAGTTCGACGCTGGAAGCCCCGATTGCCTCGCCGCCCGAAGGCGGCGGGGCATCGAGTAGCTCAGCGCTTTTCGACCGGCTGGACGATGATTTCGACGCGCCGGTTGTTGGCGCGCCCAGTCGCGGTGGTGTTGTCCGACACGGGACGGTGCTGCCCCACGCCGGTGGCGGAGATGATGTCGTTGGGAACGCCGCGCGAGACGAGGTAATCGCGCACGGACTGCGCCCTTCGCTGCGAGAGCTCCATGTTCGAACCCTCCGAGCCCTGCGAGTCGGTGTGACCCTCGACGATCATCTTGTGATCGGCTTGGTTCTTCAGCGCTTCGGCGACCTGGTCGAGCTTTTCACGCGCGCCCGCTAGCAGATCCCACTTCGCCGTCGGAAAGAGCACGGCGCCGGGGAGCGTGATGACCGTGCCGCGCGGCTCTTCTTTGACGGCCAACGCCGCCGCGACAGCGAGCTTGTCCATCGCGTCGCGCGCTCGCTTTTCCGCTTCTTGGCGCGCCTTCTTTTCCGCTTCCAGTTTCTCGCCCGTCGCCGCAAGCTGCTGGCGCGTCTGCGAGAGCTCGCCCTGCGCCTTCTGCAGGCCCTGGGCTTGGAGCGTCTGCAGCTCGCGCGTGGCTGAATCGCGCTGCTGCACGGCGCCTGCGAGCCCGCCTTGAGCGGAGGCGTACTCCGCCTTGCGTTGGGCCACGTAAGAGAGGTCGCGGGTTCGGTCGGAGGTCGCGTCATCGGCGAACGATGCCTCAGCCTGGTCGAGCGCCACCTTGGCTTCGTGCACGACTTCCGGCTTCAGCTGCGCCGCCTCCCCGGTCTTGACCTTTTCGTACGCCGCACGCGCGTCGACGAGCTCTTTGGGGGGCATGCTGGTCCCGCAGGCGACGAAAAGAATGGAAGCCCCAACGATTAGGCGTGAGTTCATGACGAGAAATCTCCTTCGGGTCCGGAAAACGGGATGCCTTTATTTGCCTCTGATGGCTTTCACTTGATCGACGGCCACCTGGGCTTCGGTCTTGGCCTGTGCCTCGCGAGCTTGCGCCAGGGCGAGCTCGGCGTCGGCTTGCGCGCGCATCAGGATGAGCTCCGCGCGACGGTTGTCACCGTCCTGCATGAGCTGCTTCGCCTTTTGCACTTCCTCTTGCGCGAGCTTCACGGAGAGCGCCGCTTGAGGCACGTTGCCGGCTCCGACCTCTTGCGCGCCGCGAATTCCCGCTTCGGCCGACGCTACGCGCTCGGTCGGCGCTGGGTAGCTACCGCATCCCACCATCAATACCCCAGATACCGCGAATGCTGCGCCCGGTACGAAACCTAGAACGTTTCTCATGCGACCCTCATTGGACTAGACGTCACTTTATCGCCAGTATGCCGCGCCTCGAGCAGGCTCGTAAATGTGCGACTACACCTACCGTATGGGCTCGCCGCACCGGGAGTTTTCGGCGCGCTTTTTCGAATTGGCTGCCTTTCTGGTCCACGCCGCGGGAAAACGGCCAAAATCGACAGCTCGGACGGTCGGGAGAGCTCGTTGACGGCCCCCGCCCTGTCCGACGCGCCCACTTTCTTGATTCTCGGGTGCGGATTCACCGGAACCGAGGTGGCTCGCCGTGCGATCGATGCGGGCCACCGCGTCATCGCGACGACGCGCAGCGCGGAGCGGCGTGAAGAGCTGGAAAAGCTCGGCGTCGACCTTCGCGTAGAGCCCGCCCTGACGGGCGACCTGGTGCGCAGTTGGATGGGGCCGAACGTGAACGTGCTCGTCGCCTTCGCGCCGGACGGCCACACCGATGCCGAAATCGCACCCGAGCTCAGCGCCGCCGGGGCTCTCGTTTACGTCTCGACGACGGGCGTTTACGGGGCGACGCGCGGCCATGTCGACGAGTCGACGCCGGTCGACGGCGCCGAGCCACGGGCCGCCCAGCGACTCGAGGCGGAGCGCTGCTACCGCGATGCGGGCGCAGCGGTCGTTCGCGCGGCGGGAATTTATGGTCCTGGGCGCGGGCTTCATCTACGCCTGAAAAGCGGAACTTTCCGCGTCCCCGGGGAGGGCACCGGCGTGGTCTCGCGCATTCACGTGGCCGATCTCGCGCAGATGATCCTCGGCGTTTTTCGCCGCGCCCGGGAAGGGGAGCGCGGCGCGATCTTCGTCGCGGCCGATGACACCCCTGTACCGCAAATGGAGGCCATCGCCTGGCTGTGCCGGCGCCTTGGGCTCCCCCTGCCCGCGCATGTGCCGCTCGACCTTGCCCCTTCGACCCTTCGTCACGATCGCGCCGTCGACAATCACCGTATCAAATCGTGGACGGGGCTCTCTCTCCTTTTTCCCAGCTATCGAGAGGGTTTCGAGGCATGCCTCGCCGACGAGGTCGTCAATCCACTCGATTCAGCCGCTCCCCGCGCAGAAAAGCCGCCAGGTTCTCTCCCGCCGTCTGAATGAGCCGGCGGCGCGCCTCGACGGTCCCCCACGAGACGTGAGGGGTGACAACGACGCGGCTGGCCCACGGGGCTTGTCCGTCGAAAAGTGGATGGTCGCGGCGCGGTGGTTCCTGTTCGACCACGTCGAGGAGCGCCCCGCCGAGCGTTCCTTCGGCGAGCGCGTCGAGTAGCGCGCCTTCGTCGACCAGCGCGCCGCGCGCCGTGTTGACGAGCACGGCGCCCGGCTTCATCGCCCGCAAAAAGTCGCGGTTGACGAGCCTACGGGTTTGTTCGGTCAGCGGGCAATGCAGGCTCACCACATCGGCAGCGGCGAGCGCTTCGCCGAGAGGAACACGGCCATCTACCGTTCCGCCCGGCACCGCGGCGGCGAGCACGTTCATTCCGAATGCGCGCGCGAGATCCGCGACTTTTCCCCCGATGCTCCCCAGGCCCAATATCGCCATCGTCTTTTGGGCGAGCTCGACGCGGGGCCGTAGAAACAGGGCGTAATCGGGCTGCGCGGCCCACGCATTGGCGCGCACGGCGGCGACATAGCTCGGTACGTCTTCCAAAAACTGCAGCAGCATGGCGATGACGAACTGCGCCACCGAGGGCGCGCAGTACCCCGGTACATTGGTGACGGCAATCTGGCGCGCGCGGCATGCGGCGAAGTCGATGACGTTCGTGCCCGTGGCGAGGATGCCCACGTAGCGAAGCTCGCGAAGCTGAGCGATGGTGTCGCCGGCCAGCAGCACTTTGTTGGTCATGAGGACCTCGGCGCCGGCGGCGCGTTCAATGACCTCCTCCGGTTGCGAGCGCGGATGAACCGTGAGCTCCCCTGACACGCTTACGGCGTTCCAGTCGAGCTGACCTTGGTCGATGGGGTACCCATCGAGAATGACGATCCGCACTTTTCGATGACCCTCCTGAGCGTTTCGTCCGTATAGGCTCGAGGGACCAAGTGGGCAATCGAGAGGAGCGCGCGTCGTGCTAAAAGCCAATTTCATGTTGCGATCGAGCGAAGTCGATGTGCTCGCGGTCGCTCTCGTGGCGGTGCTGTCGATGGTGATGGGGTGCGGCGAGGGGGAGGACGGCTCCAAGTGCCAGCCTGGCGCTGAGACCGTCGCGCCCAGCGCTTGCGGGACCGGAGGCTCGGGTGGGAGCGCAGGCTCGGGTGGGAGCGCGGGCTCGGGGATGCCCGTCATGGTGAACGGCTGCGACTCGAGCATGGCGATCGACAAGACGAACGACGCGACCACGACGATCAGTTTCGCCGGCATCGAATACACGCCGCGATGCGTTCGCATCCGTACGGGTTCCGTGGTCGTGTTCTCCGGCAATTTTGCGAGCCACCCGCTGGTAGGGGGAACGGTGAGCGGCTCCGTTGCCACGCCGGATCCGGGGAGCCCCGTCCCCCCGAAGAGCGGCGGCGCGGAGGCGATGCTCACCCTGTCGAACCCCGGGGCCGTCCCGTACTACTGCAGCCTTCATGCGAGCTCGGGCATGATGGGTGCCATCTTCGTCGAGTAGATTCGCGAGCGGCGTCGAGCTTGCGGCCGTTCGGCTATTGGTGATGCAACGCCCGAGACGTGCCGCCCTTGATCGGAGAGAAGCCCGTCCCGCCGAGAAATGACTTGCTTTGTGTGCGGAGCGGCCGAAAGTTCCGATGATGAAGCTCGCTTCGCCCCTGGTTCTCGCTTTCGCGTGCGCGATCGGTGCATGCCAATCGGATAAGGCGTCCGACAAGACGACGGCGCCTGCTCCCGCGGCCGCCCCGGCGGGGCTCGTTGCCGAGGGATCGCCGGCGCCGCTCATCGAGAGCACCGCACACGACGGGACTCACGTCAGCATGGCCGCGCTGAAGGGCAAGCCGGTCGTCGTCTACTTCTATCCGAAGGACGACACGCCGGGATGCACCAAGGAAGCGGGCGAGATCCGCGATCTCTACGAGAAAATCCAGCAAACGGGTGCGGTCGTTCTCGGAGTATCGACCGACGACAACACGTCGCACGCCGCGTTCGCTACGAAGTACAATCTTCCGTTCATGCTCCTGCCCGACAAAGACGCCGCTATCGCCAAGGCGTTTGGCGTGCCGCTCCGGATGGGGACCGCCAAGCGCGTCACGTTCGTGGTCGATCGCGCCGGCAAGATCGCCAAGGTGTTCCCGGACGTGAATCCAGCCGGGCACGCCGCCGAGATTCTCACGGTGCTGTCGAATTTGAAGAGCTAGCGCGGGCCTCGAGTTCGCGTTTTGAAGCTTCGCGCCCCCGTCCGCTGCGTCATCTTCGACATGGACGGCGTCCTGCTCGATACCGAACCCATCTACACGAAAGTGACGAGCTCCATCGCCGCCGAGCACGGCAAGGTGTTCGATTGGACGGTCAAAGCGGATCTCATCGGCCGCCCGGCCTTCGATTCGGCCGAGTTTCTCATCGAGAAGCTCGCGCTGCCCATCACCCCCGAGGAGTACCTCGAAAAGAGAACTCCGCTCCTAGAAAAGCTGTTGGCTTCGACCGAGGCCATTGCGGGCGCCGAAGCGTTTACGCGCGAGCTTCATCGAAAGAACATTCCCATTGCCGTCGCGACCAGCACCGACGCGCCGCTCTTCGAAGTCAAAACCGAACACCACCGTGAGTGGTTCTCCATCTTCTCGAAGGTCGTCTGCGGCGATCATCCGCGTGTTTTGCGCGGCAAGCCCGCCCCCGATATTTTCTTGGTGACGGCCGAGTTGATGGGCATGCGGCCGGAAGATTGCGTGGTGATCGAGGATTCGCCGAACGGTCTCGCCGCCGCGCTCGCAGCCGGGATGCGCGCCATCGGCTTTCCCGACCCGCACATGGATCGCGCCCGCTATGCCGCCGCCGACTTCGTCGTGGGAAGCTTCGCCGACCTCAGCCTGGCCGATTTGGGCTTCTGACATTCGATACGGATTGCGCCAGTGGATCGCGGATAGGGCCGTCAGGGGTTTGCGCGTGTCAACGTGGCCGAGCTGAGCGGACTGCGCTCCCCGGGCATGGGTGTTCCACGGGATATTCAAAAGTGAATTCACCGTTCACTTTTCGAAGTCGTGAAAAAGCATCCACCGACGGACGACGGAGCCCCGCGTCGGTCGTGCTCGCGTGGACCACCGCCGTGGCTTGGGCCGTTATGGGCACGGATCTCTCGCTCGCGCCACTACGTGTGCATCAGCGCGCGGTAGGCGAGCTGATCGCCGTGCATGCGCAAAAAAACGCGGTACTTGCCCTCGTAGTAGCGCTCTACCTCGCCGCCGCTCGGTAAAATGATGCTCGCCGCTTCATTCATGGCCCCCATCGCAGCAAGGAGAGAAGGAAAGTGACCCGCCGCGACGGCGCCCAGCATGGCGGCCCCGAGCAGCACAGCTTCCGGCTCCTTGGCGAGCACGACGCGCCGGCCCGTGGCCTCGGCGTGCTCACGCACGAAGAGCGGATTTTTGGTATCGCCGCCGCACGCGATGATGGTGCGGATGTCATAGCCTTTGGCGTTCATCGATTCGACGATGTGCCGCGTCCCGAGTGCAATGCTCTGCACCGTTGCGAGGTAGAGCAAAGCCAGGCTGTCCACGGAGTCGGTCAGTTTGAGACCGCTCACCATGCCGCGAAGGGTTGGATCGGCGCGCGGCGAACGGTTGCCGTGGTGATCGGGCAAAACATGCAGCTCGCGCGTGAGCTCGCCGACGTAGGCGTGATGATCGCGCGCGGCGAGCTCGTCGAGGCGCGCGTTGAGAAGGGCATAAACGGTCGTTCCTTGCCGCGCGGCATCAGCTCGGAGCTCGGCGCCGCGAGCATGGGTGTCGATGGTGTGGTCGATCAACGCGCCGGTGGCCGACTGGCCGCCCTCGGTGAGCCACATGCCAGGAACCATCGCCGACCAATAGGGCCCCCAGATCCCATGGATGAACTTCGCCTCCCGCGAAACCGCCATATGACAGCTCGAAGTTCCACCGATGAGCGCAACGCGCTGCTCGAGCATCGCTTCGGTGGGCGCCGCTGCGTCGAGGGGGACTCCGAGAAGGCCGAGGCCGCCGGCGTGCGCGTCGATGATGGAGACCGCCACCGGGGTGCCTGGCCATAGACCGAGCTCGGCAGCACTCGTGGCTGTGAGACCGCCGATTTTCTCGCCCATCGGGCGCACGATGCGGCCGATCTTGGCGAAACCTTCGTCGGCAATGTCGTCGAGGCCAACCGCGCGGAAGAAGCTTTCGTCCCACTTTCCCGCGGGGGGCTCGTGGCCGAGGTACGTCCATTTGCACACCGTCGTGCAGAGCGAGCGGGTGTCGACGCCCGTCGCTCGGTAGCTCAAAAAATCGGGTAAATCGAAAAACCGCCGCGCTCGTTGCCAGCTCGCCGGAAGCTCGTCTTTCAGCCAGACGAGCTTCGGCGTTTCCATCTCCGGCGATATCGCGCCGCCGACGTATTGGAGCACGTCGTGTCGTCCTTCGTTGATGACGCGCGCTTGGCGTGTGGCGCGATGGTCCATCCACACGATGACGTTTTGCTCGTCGCGGCCCGTGGGGCTCACCGTGACCGGCTCGTCGCTGGCTCCGAGAACCACCAGCGAGCAAGTCGCGTCGAATCCGACGCCGGCGATCCGTGCCGCGTCGTTGTCGGTGAAAGCTGCTTCGGTCATGGCCAGCCGGAGCGCGTGCCCGCAAGCGCGCCAGATGTCCTCGGAGGACTGCTCGACGTAATCCTCTTGCGGCCGAAAAATGGCGAGCGGGGCCGTGCCCATGCCGAGCCTCGTTCCGCGGGCGTCGAAGATCGCGGCGCGCGCGCTTCCCGTTCCGACGTCGATGCCGACGTAAGCGGGTTCTTTGTCGCCCGCCATCACTCCGCCCGATCGCGCAGAATGCGCACGCGAAAGCCGAGTTCTTGGGAAAGGGCCACCATCTCCTGGAAAATATCGCCGTATGCCACCGCGACATGGTTGGAGAGGTAATGCGCCATGAGGGTCGTCTGCCCGATGCCCATGTCGGCCGCCATGAAGGGCCACTCGCGCGTCGTACCGTTCCACCAGGCGTCCCGGATTTCGGGCGGAAGCTTGACGACTTCACCTTTTCCGATGTCCATCCAGAGCACGTCCTGCTTCACGTAGGCGCGCGCCCAGGTCATTGCGCCCGGCAGGCTCTCGCCGGTCAGGGTGCCGCCGGGCGTCGGGAAATAGAGGGAGGGTTGGCGGTAGGAATGGGCCCCGCGCAGCGTGTCGGGATCGTGATTGAACGCGTACGGTCCACACGACCCCGAGTTGAGAAGCACCCACAAGAATCGCCCTTCGTGCGCAGCACCCCAGCGCACGTCGTGGAACATCACCGCCTGATGAAGCCCCTTTTTCTTGAGCAGACGCTTCATCATCTCCATGGGGATGACGTTGCCCTGGTCGGCTTCGGTCGCGGTGGCGATGGTGTCGCCGTTCGATTCGGGGCGACAAGTTCCGTTGAATAGACCTTCCGCCAGATCGGACGGCGGGCGCAGGGGAATGAGCCCGAGCTGGTACTGCCAGCCCAAGCAGTCCGCGCGAAACTCTTCCACCATATCGAGCACGGTCAGGTAGTCGCGCAGCTGTTCGCGCGTCGAGGCCTCGTCGAAGTCCTGCGCCTTTTCCGCGCGCCAGTGGAAAGTGAGCCCTTTCGCTTGGAGAAATGCAAAAGCCGCCGCAATGCGTTTGTCGTCGATACGCCGGCCGCGATCGATGATCCACGCCTGGTCGACCTTGTGCTCGGCAAATCCGTAGGGGTGGAGAAGGCGCGGCCCGAAATAGCCGTTGATCATCCCCATCGACGTGTCGCCCAGCATCAAGATGAGCACGCGCCGTTGCCGGATCTCGGCGGCCGCGCTGCGCGCGATGGCGGCCGCTTCGTCGCTTATCGCGGCGTGGTACGCAATACCGCCTTCGTCGTAAGGGATGCGGCCCGTGCTGCACCACTCGGAGAGCCGCTCCATGAATTGCTCGTCCGTCGTCCAATCGGCCGCCTCGGTCCATGCTCGTGAAAACGGACGGCCGAGACTCTCTAGCGAGGCGCCCGTATTCAGCAGCCCCACCAGGCCGGGCCAGCGCCCGGAGAAATTGCTGGCAAGGAGCAGTGGGTTATCCTTGCCGACGACGCCGTCGCACGTATGCGGAGCGTAGAGCCAATGCACGCAAACCGCGATCATCGGGTCGGTGATGGGACCTAGCTTTTCGATGGCGTGATGGGGCTTGGAGAGAATCCCTTCGACGAGGTAGGGTTCTCGTCCGAGTTTGCGGAGGGCGCGTTCGAGCTGCGCCGTCACTTGTTCGATGCTGGGCCGCGCGAGCTGGTTGGGAACGTCACGCGCGTCGCCGGGCCAGAACACCGCGATCTTCTTCTTCATGTGGGTGCTCCTTAAGCGATACTCCGTCCGGTAACGAGCCGGAGTATAGATCTTGTCATGTCGCCCGGCGTCAAGCCTGATGCAAGCAGCGCCGCGGACTCGCCGGAGGCCGACGCCGAGCGAGCGTGCGCCTACGTGATCGCCAAGGTTCGAGCGTCGTCGGGACGGCTGTTCGATCAAGGAGCGCGTGTGCCACCCCTCGTCACGGCGTCGTCTCGTCCGTCGGTTCGTTTCATCGCCGAGCGAAGAATTCATCGCCTGACGACTCCGGTTGCGCGGGCACTTCTCGCTTGGGCCGACGGCTTTCCCGTCGAGCTCCTGACCGACGTGCCTCCTGCCGCTACCGTTCTCGCGCTTCAAGCGGAGGGGCGCCGTTGTGTTTCGCTCTTGCGGGATGGGGCCGTCACCCACCCGCACGCCGACGTTCTCGCTTTCACCGTCCACGATCTTTGTCATCTCGATAAATTCATCGACCCCGAGCATTACCGCGGGCAGGTGGGATTCTTTGCGTCTCTCCACCACGCTGTCCGCCACGCTGGGTGGGCCGCATTCGAAAGCAACTTCGACGCGGCGTTTTTACGCGATTGGCAGCACGTAGCGGCGGACATGAACGGTTCAGCGGTGTTTCTTTGCGCGGCCTTGAAAATGAAACTGAAGATGGCGACGCGGCGGCGCGTAGCCTATTTCGAGGGGAGACGCCCCGACGAAGGGGGTGCGCTCACACCGAGCGAAGAACGCGCTTACGGCAATTTCTTGGAAGACCTGTTAAACCTCTTGAGACTGCACGGCGACATCGCCGACGCGGCACGGCGGACTTCCGCCCGGCGCGACGATCCGAGCGCTGCGCGCACGCTGCTCGAACACTTCGAAAACGCGGGCGACGACGCGCTGCGGGGTCGGTGGGCGCTCCTGCAACCATTCGCCGCGTCGATCTCGGAAATTTCCGACGATCATCGGTCGTCGCCGACGATTTCATGAGGAATGCTCGTCACAAAACGCGCGGCGCCCTTGAAGTGAGGAGCTCGATAGGGTAATCGCCGCTTTGATGGAAAGCTTTCGCGCGGCAGTTGATCGCCTGAGCAAAATCTTCGTCACCGATCTCCTCGCCGCGGTCCGCGCCGCAGGTGTCGAGCAGCTGGCGCAGCAACAGAAAAAACAAGCACGGCCAAAGCCGACGAGAATTTTGCGCCCTTCCGCGGCCGCCGTGGCCGAAGCGTCGCGTGCGGTGGTGGTGCGACAATTCGACATCCCGGTGGGCCAACCGCGCCGAACGCGTCGTCGCGCGTCGGGGACGACCCCCGCGCGCAAGGCCGCGCCGCCTCCGCCGCCGCAGCAGGTGGTCAAGTTCGAGGTCGTGCCGCATCCCGAGCGCAAGAACCGGCGCATCGTGATGACGCGGCTCGACAACGCCTAATCGCGCTGCTGACGTCGGTCCGTGACGGTTAGCGGCTGAGCCGAATCAGCCCGTTGCCGGCTTGGCGCCGCGGGCCGATTTGCGCGGCACCGCTTTCTTCGGAGGTTTGGCCTCGCCCGCGGTTCCTTCGCCTTCGCTTTGGTCCCCCGCTCCTCGCCGCGCCGCCGGCGATGCGGCGTCGTTGGCAGCCGCACCTCCCGCCTCGGAGAGGCTGCGTTTCAGCGCCTCGAAGAGGTCGATGATCTGAGCGGGCGGCTGCTCGGGCGGTATGGCGACTTCTTGGCCCGCTACCTTCTGTTCGACGGCCGCCTTGACGCGCTCGACGTACTCGTCCCGGTATTGCTCGGGATTGAACTCGGGAATGGTCAGCTGCGCGATGAGCTTGTCGGCGAGTTCGTCTTCGATCGGCTTGGTGGCAATCACTGCGCCGGTGTCGACCTCGTCGAACGCCCTCACTTCGTTGGCGTAATACGCATAATGCAGCATGAGCCCATTTTTGTAGGGTCGAAGCAGAACGAGCTGCTCCTTCCCGCGCGTGAAGTAGCGGCCGACGGCGATCTTTTGCGTTCGTTCCATCGCCGCGCTGAGCAGCTTGTAGGCCTTGTCGCCGCCCTTGTCGGGGCCGAGGTAGTACGTCTTCGAGATGTAGATCCAGTCCACCGTCTCGGCCGGCACGAATTCGACGATCTCGAGGCTATTGGTTTTGGCCGCTTCGAGCGCGTCGAGCTCCTCTTCGGTGAAGAGCACGTATTGGTTCTTTGCGTATTCGTAGCCTTTGACCAGATCGCCGCGTTCCACGATCTCGTTGTCCGTGGGGCAGAAGATCTGCTGTTTGATCCGCCCCTTGCACTTGTTATGGATCAGGTTGAAGGAAACGGCTTCTGACGAAGTTGCCGTGTAGAGTTTGACGGGAATCGAGACTAGACCAAAAGAGATCGTCCCCGTTCCGATAGCGCGGGCGGCCATGGCGACATGCTAGCCGAGGATATTCGCTTTGCCCAAATCTTCGCCAAAGCTCACGAGGTACGAGGCCAAACGAGACAGGGCGACAACCAACGAGCCGTTCGGCCCTGAACCCGCGTATAGCGGTGGCGGCGGAACGCAAGCCGGCGCTTTCGTCGTGCATTTGCACGATGCTCGCCGCCGGCACTGGGATCTGAGACTCGAGCTCGGCGGTGTACTGAAGAGTTTTGCCGTTCCACGCGGTCCCAGCCTCGATCCCGTCGACAAGAGGCTGGCCGTGGAGACGGAGGATCACCCAATCGAGTACCTCGATTTCGAGGCCGTCATCCCTCAAGGCAATTACGGCGCGGGCGCCATGATCGTATGGGATCGGGGGCGCGTCCGTTATCTCGAAGGAACGGGCGAGGACGGCGTTCTTCGCGGCAAAATCGATTTCGAGCTCACCGGCTACAAGTTACGCGGTCGATTCGGTCTCGTTTTGACCGGGGTCGAAGGGCGGAAAAGACAGAACGGGAGCTCGACCGAGCGTGCCGACGTCGCTCGCGGCGGCGGTCTGGACGTCCACGGCGAGCCGCTGCGGGGGCCGCCGCAGAATGAGTGGCTTCTGCTGAAAAAGCCTGACCCCTACGTGAAAAAGCAGTCAATCGTGGACGCCGAGCCCCGCAGCATTCTTTCCGGGCTCACCGTGGAGGAGCTCGCCGAGAGTGCGACCGTCGCCCAAAAGATCGAAGAGCGCGCGCGCCAGCTCGGCGCGAAAGAGGGCGTCGTCGATAGCCGGCATCTTGTCGCGATGCTGTGCACCAACCCCGAAGTGCCTGAACCGCTGGCCGACGGATCACCGCTCGATCGCCCGGGCTGGCTCTATGAGCTCAAGCTCGACGGCTTTCGTATCATCGGAGACAAGCGCGGCGAGGATGCAGCCCTCTTCTTTCGCAAGCTAGGCTCGGCCAATGCGCACTACCCAGAAATTGTGCGCGCCATGCGCGCTCTCGCGGTGCAGCGTGTCGTCCTCGACGGTGAGGTCGTTGCTTTCGACGAGACCGGTCGGCCGAGCTTCCAGCGATTGCAGCAGCGTTTGCAGGCCGCCAAGCCGGCCGCACGTAACTTCACTTGGGCGGAAAACCCCGTCACCTACGTGGTGTTCGACCTCCTCGCCCTCGGCAGCTTGGATCTGCGGCCGCTCCCGCTCGTTCTGCGCAAAGCCCTGCTCTCCGAGCTGCTCCAAGGAAAGGGCGCTGTTCGCGTCCTCGATCACATCCCCGACGACGGCCGCCCTCTTTATCGATTCTGCGAGAAGGAGAAGCTGGAAGGCGTCGTGGCCAAGCGCGCATCATCGCCTTATGTCGCTGGGCCCAAGCGCACCGGCGAATGGATCAAAGTCAAATGCGATTCTGACGAAGAGTTCGTCGTCATCGGCTTTACCGAAGGCGAAGGGACGCGACAGCGGCTCGGCGCGCTCGACGTCGGCGCGTACCACGACGGTGAGCTCGTCGTGTGCGGCAAGGCGGGAAGCGGTCTCGACGACCGCACCATCGACGAATTGCTGGCGCGGCTCGCACCGCTGACGATCGACGTCACCACGGCTCGCGGCGAGTTCGAGCCGACGCCACGCCGGCGCACGTTCGTTAGACCGGAGGTCGTCGTCAACGTGCGGTTCGGCGGTTGGACCGGTGATCACCGGCTTCGCCACCCCGTGTTTCGGGGGATTCGCAAGGAGGTGAAGCCCGAGGAATGCACTGCCGCGCCGCCGCCGTGGACGGTCGATTCCCGAGCGAGCGTTGCCGGCGACGGCGCGCTCGAAGCGGAACGCGACTCCTCCCCCGGCCGAGAGGAGGCCAGCGTAGCGAACCGCGGATCGGCCGGCGCGATGCGCCAGAGGCGCCGTCCGACGAAGCGCCGTCCATCGACGGCGATTCCGACGTCGCCGCGCCGCCCCATGGAACGCGCGGGCGGCGCGTCACCGTCTCCAACCCCAGAAAGATTTTCTGGCCGAAGGACAAGCTCAGTAAAAAAGATCTCTGCGACTACTACATGACCATCGCCCACGTGCTCCTCCCGCACTTGCGCGATCGCCCCGTGGTGCTCGTGCGCTATCCAGACGGGATCGCGGGAAAGAATTTTTACCAATGGAACGTGCCGCAGGGCACGCCGACTTGGGTGAAGACCATCACCATCGCGCGCGACGAGGACGGCGGAAGCCGGGTGACGTGCTTTCTCGTCAATGACGCCGATACGCTGCTTTACATCGCCAACCTGGGGTGCATTCCCATCCACGTTCTCGCGGCGCGCTCGGCAACGGTCGAGATGTGCGATTTCATCACCTTCGATTTCGACATCGGATCCTCGCCCATTTCGCACGCCGTCGAGATGGCGCTCTCGCTGCGCCGTCTTCTCGGCGAGCTTGGCCTCGTGGGCTATCCGAAGACGTCGGGTCAATCGGGTCTGCACGTCCTCGTGCCGATGGGTCCCGGTGTGTCATTTGCTACGGCCAAGGCGCTCGTCGAGCTCATCGGGCGCCTCGTCGAGCGCATGCACCCCAAGATTGGCACGATGGAGCGGCGCATCAAAGAGCGCGGCCAGCGCGTGTACATCGACACCGGGCAGACGGGACGATCGCGCACGATCGTGGCCCCCTATTCGGTGCGCGCCCACGAGGGCGCCACGGTGTCGACGCCGCTCGATTGGGACGAGGTGAACGCCAATCTGACGCCCACGCGTTGGTCGATGCTGTCCGTGCCTGCCCGCATCGAAGAGAGCGGTGACCCTATGCAGAACCTGCTCGCCGAAAAGCCGGACGTCGCCCGAGCCGTGGCCCGGCTCGAAGCGATGGTCAAAGCGGACAAGCCGCTGGGATAGGCGCCGTAGGCGCGCGGTTGGTGACAGGCCCCGAACTCCTACTAGAGTGAGCGCCATGCCCGCCTGGATCGGTACATCGGGGTTCAGCTACAAAGAGTGGAAGAAGAACTTCTATCCTGGCGATCTCCCCGACGCGCGGTTTCTCTCCTACTACGCGACCCGTCTCAATGGGGTGGAGATCGATTCGACCTTCTATCGTATGCCGACGGCCAAGTCTCTCGACACTTGGCGCGACGCAACGCCCGAGCAGTTTCGCTTTGCCATCAAAGCGCCGCAAAAGATCACGCACCGCGAGCGCTTGGTCGTTCCCTCAGAGTCGCTCGCGTTTTTGCTCGAGGTGTTGCCGCGGCTCGGCGACCGCCTCGGCGTCGTCCTTTATCAGCTGCCCCCCAACTTCAAGCGCGACATGGGAAGACTGGAGAGCTTTCTGACGACGCTGCCCAAGGCGCCGCGCAGTGCGTTCGAGTTCCGCCATTTGTCGTGGTTCGATGACGACACTTACCGGCTTCTCGAAAAGCACGGCGTTGCGTTGTGCATCAATGACAACGACGAATTCGAGTGCCCAGTGAAGATCACGGCTCGGCACACCTACATCCGATTGCGGCGTGACGGCTATACGCCCGAGCAGCGCGCCGTCTGGAAAGACCGGATTGGCGCGTTGTCGCGCGAAGGTATCGACGTGCTGGCGTTCATCAAGCACAAGGACAACCCCGATGCGCCGCTCATCGCGCTCGACTTCGCGGACGGGCTGGCACCGGTCAATGCCGCTCGACCTGCACCGCTGTAGGCGCATAACGACTTCGGCGGTATGGCCTATGACTCGCACGGTGCGGAGTCGCCTTGTATAATGAGGCTATGGCCACATCGCTTCTTACTCACCTTACGTCAGATTTGCCTACACGTTGGGCGCGCGTCGCCGCGGTCGCCATGGCGCTGGCCTTCACGGCGGGGGCGGCGCGTGCCGGCACTTTGACGCTCGAAGAAGGGGCGGTGCTCACGATCACGCGCGACGCCGTTCTCAATGGTGTTTCGCTCCCCAAGGGGACGGAGCTCAAGATCGCCGCCATCAAAAAAGACAACGGCGGCGAGGTCAATCGTTTCGATCTGCAGCGTGTGGACGGCGACAAGAAAGTTTTCAAAGCGATCACGCTCGAGGCGCTCACCGCGCTGACGGCGATGTCCGGCGCTTCATCATCGGTCGATCGAACTGCCGTATTCAAGGTTGCTGCGCAAATCCCCATCGTGCGCGAGCTTTCGCTGGCAGGCGTCGTGTTCATGCGCGGATCGACGCTACAGATCGACAAGGTCGAAAAGGACAAAACGGGGAAACCGGCCAAGCTCGATTTGCGCGAGACGAGCGGCGCCAAACGGCTCATGCGCGGGGTAGCCGTCGAGCAACTTCTCGCCGCACTTTCGCCCGATGACGTCACCTGGCCCGACGGCGCGGTCGGTCGCGCTCTCCAGCTCGGCGCCGAGTTCAAATTCGGCGGCGTCGTCTTCCCGCGGGCGACGCGCTTCGTGGTGACCCGCGTCGAGACCGAGCCCAAGAAAGGTGAAGTGGTCCGCGTCGACCTGCGCGAGACCGACGGCGAGAAGCGCGAGCTTGCCAGCGTGCCCGTCGCCATTCTCAAACAGAACGGCGCCCTCGGATCCGCCGAGGGCGCCGCCAAATAAACGCGCGTTCTCTTGGAGCCTTACGCCGACGTTCGGGCTCCGTGCGCATCCGGATTGACCGGCAAAGGTACGCCGTGCTCGAGCGCGGGCGGCGGCGCGTCAATCGGTTCCAGCGCGGCCGCGATGACCTGACTCATGTCGTCGGCGAGGATGAACTCCATCCCATCGCGCGCCTCCTTGGGCACGTCGTCGATGTCACGTGCGTTCTTCTGGGGAAGGATGACGCGCGTGATCCCGGCTCGGTGCGCCGCGAGTACCTTGGCCTTGATGCCGCCCACCGGAAGCACGCGTCCCCGCAGCGTGCACTCGCCCGTCATCGCTGTATCTGGGCGTACGCGCCGTCCCGACAAGAGCGAGGTCAGCGCCGTGAACATCGTGACGCCGGCCGAGGGGCCGTCCTTGGGGACGCCTCCCGCGGGGACGTGGATGTGCAGGTCCTGCGTTTCCAGCGACTCGACCTTGACGCCGAGCTCGTCGGCGTGGCTGCGCACGTAGGAGAGCGCCGCTTTGGCCGACTCTTTCATGACGTCACCGAGCTGTCCGGTGATCTCGAGGCGCCCCTTGCCGGGCATGCGCGACGTCTCGATGAAGAGGATGTCGCCGCCCACCGGGGTCCACGCGAGGCCCGTCGCCACTCCCGGCACGCTGGTGCGTTCGGCGACATCGCTGAAGAACCGAACCTTGCCGAGGTAACGATGCAAGTCGTCAACCCCGACGTGCAGCTCGTGCGTCTTGCCATCCTGGGCGCGCGCGATCTCGAGTGCCAGCGCTCGGCAGAGCTTGAGTAGCTCGCGGTTCAACTGCCGGACGCCCGCCTCGCGCGTGTAGTCGCGCACGATTGCGCCGAGCGCATCCTCCGTCAGCGTGAGCGTGCCCGTAGGGATGGCGTGGGCCGTGAGCTGCTTGGGGATGAGGTGCTGACGCGCGATGCGGAGCTTCTCGTCCGCCGTGTACCCCGGCAGCTCGATGATCTCCAGCCGATCCCGCAGCGGCGCCGACAACGTGGAGATGTCGTTGGCCGTGCAGAGGAAGAGAATCTCCGACAAATCGAAGGGGGTCTCTAGGTAGTGATCGGTGAAGTTCTTGTTCTGCTCGGGGTCGAGCACTTCGAGGAGCGCCGCTTCCGGCGAGCCCATCCACCCGGTACCGAGCTTGTCGACCTCGTCGAGCAGCACGATAGGGTTTTTGACCTTGGCCTTCTTCAGGGCGTGGAGCAGTCGCCCCGGTAGCGCCCCGACGTACGTGCGCCGATGTCCGCGGATCTCGGCTTCGTCGCGAACACCGCCCAAAGAGATGCGCACCAGCGGTCGACCCGTCGCGTCGGCCACCGATTGCCCGAGCGACGTCTTGCCGACGCCGGGCGGGCCCACGAGGCAGAGAATGCTGCCGCGCGCTTGACCGGTGAGCTTCAGCACGGCCATGTGCTCGAGGATGCGCTTTTTCACGTCGTCGAGCCCGAAGTGATCCGCGTCGAGCTTGGCGGCGATCTCCACCAAGTCGTCTTTGACGTCGGCCTTGGCACTCCACGGCAGGTCCGCGAACCACTCGAGGTAGGTGCGGATGACGTTGTACTCCGCTTGTTGCGGGTTCAACGCCTCGAGCCGTGCGAGCTCGCGATCGGCGACGGCGCGGGCCTCCGTGGAGAGCCCCGCCTTCTCGAGGCGGCTGCGTAGAGCGGCGACATCGCCCTCTTCTTTGCCTTCCCCGAGCTCGCGGTGAATTGCCTTGAGCTGTTCGCGGAGAATCGCTTCCCGCTGACCTTTGCCGATCTCTTGGCGCACGTCGGCATCGATCTTCTGCTTCGCTTCGGCAACCGCCTTGGCCTCGTTGAGCAGCTTGGCCACGAGGCGTAGCCGCGCCGGTACATCGATTTCCCGGAGGACCAAGAGCTCTTTCTCCGTGCCGAGACCGAGCGTCGAGGCGACTTGGTCGGCGAAGAGACCGGGCTCGGCAGCCGACATCGCCACCTGCGCCAGCGCACCGCCGCTGTTGCCCGCAAGCTCTTGCACGCGTTCGCGCAGGGAGTCGGCGAGCAACCGCGCATCTTGCGTATCGTCGTTCTCGTCTCGCACGACCGCCCCATCCGCGAGCCAGAAGCTACCGTCGATGGACATGCCCGTGAGCGCGAAGCGGTTCAAGGCCTCGAGCGAAATGCGGTACTCGCTACCCGGCATCCGCGTGATGTCGGCGACTCGCACGAACGTGCCTAGATCATAGAGATCGGCGCGACTGGGGTCCGCGACCTTGGGATCCTTCTGGGTGACCGTTCCGATGACGTCGCCAGTGTGAATGGATTCAACCAGCGCCACCGAGCGTTTGCGGCCCACGGGCAGCGTGATCACCGTGCCGGGAAAGAGGACACCTGTACGCAAAGGCAAGAGAGGAAACGGAGACGTAGGCGCGCTTGCGCCACCGCGCAGCTGACTCATCGCAAACTCCTTCCGGGGCTTTGCCCCGTGTCACGCGCCCGGCGGCAACGAGTTTGCCGGGAGGCGAGTGAACCGCAGTGAACGAAACCTAAATCCGTTCACGGCGCCGTCAAGGGTCACCCTCTCGTCCTAAGGACGCGCTCGTGCGCCGAGCAGTCCGTTGAGAACGAGCTCATGCATGTCGCGGAGCGCGTCGCGCACCTGGTCGCGCGGGAGCTCGAACAGCTGCGGCGGTGAAAAGACGGCATAGGCGCGAAGCAAAGTACGTGCGGTCATGGCGGGCTTGGGTGCGACGAGCTGGCCCGCGCGCGCGCCTTCGCGAAGAAGTCCGGCCAAGAGCTCCGTCTCTTCCTCGACAAAGCGCGTCTGCGCGGATTTCACCGCGGCGCTAAGGCAGTGCACGAGCTCGCATACGTGCGCGCCCTCTTCCGCGTAACGCAGGAGCACCGCCGTCCGCGCGTCGAAGATGCCGCGCAGCCGAACGGCAAACGAGCCTTCGCCGGCAGCAGCGCGTCGCATCGCATCGATGACGCGGCAATGCTTTTCCGTGGAGAGCGCCTCGACAATCGCTTCTTTCGACGAAAATTCGAGGTAAACGGTCCCCACCGCGATCCCCACTTCGCGCGCGAGGTCGGCCACCGTGGTCTTGGCGGCGCCGTGTCGCCCGAGGAGCTTTTCGGCCGCTTTCAAAATCTGCTCGCGCCGAACCGTGTCGCTCATGGGCGCCCCCCAACGATGCTGCGGGCCCGGGACACGAGCGACTGAACTTCGGTTCGAGCGCGTTCGGCGAGGGGACGGACACCTGCGCCCGCGGCCGCGAACGGAGCACCTACGGCGACGGCCACCCGGATGGAGGGGCTCTGCGCCACGCGTTTCATGTGGACTCCGACCGGTTCGTTGCCATAAACGGCGTCCGGTGTTTCGTACGCGATACCCACGGGCGTGACGAAGCCCTTCTCGCGCGCGACGGCGATGAAAGCGCCGGCCTGAAACTCGTGCACCTCGTCACCGGGAAAGGTGGTCCCTTCCGGAAAAACGCAGACCGTGATGCCGCGCCGCAACCGCTCGCGCATCGTTTGCACGACCGCGGCGCCGCTCGAGGGGTCCTCGCGGTCGACGAAAAGAGTGCCCGCTCGACGCGCCATCACGCCGATGGCCGGCCAATGCGCCATGTCTCCACGCGCCAGCAGGTTCCCCCCGAAGAGATGGAGCATGAGAAGGATGTCTATCGTAGACCTGTGGTTGGCGACCACCAGGCGGGGCCGGGCGCGATCGTCGAGTGCATCGAGGCTCGGCGTGACCTTCAAATCGACGTGGAGCAGACGAAGAAGCGAGCGCGCCCAGCCACGTACGTAGGCTTCCAGTCGTTGGTCCGTGACCGGCCGTAGACGATGCTCGACCGTGAGCGCCGCCAGCATCGCTCCGGAAACCCCCCCCATTGCTGCCGCTCGCAGGGGCGCCCTCAGCATGATGAAGTACGAAAGACTAGCGCAAGAGGACGCGTCCTCCTACTGAGGCCGGAGGGTCTGCGCTTTTCGCGAGGCGATCGCCGGCGCACGAGCTGAGGTAGACTCGCCGACCCAATGGCGCTTCCCGAACGCGTCGAGCGCCGCCGTGGCTTCAGCGTCCTTCGTATAGGGGCGGCCGCCGTCCCGGAACTCGAATTCCGAAACCTCGGGCGCATGCTCCTGCACGCTGCCGTGGTGGGCGCTTTGACCGGCCTGATTGGGTCGCTCTTCTTCGTCGCTCTCGAGATCGTGAACCGGCTGTTGCTCGAAGATCTGGCGGGTTACCGGCCGCTCAAAGCGCATGGCGAGTCGCTCATCTCCTCCTTGGAGAGTCCCGAATTTCGCCCCTGGCTGTTGTTGGTGCTGCCCGGGGTGGGTGCGCTTCTCGGCGGCGTGCTCACCAGCCTGCTCGCTCCCGAGGCGCAAGGCGGCGGTAGCGATGCGACGCTCCATGCTTTCCATTTTCAGGGCGGCGTGGTGCGGCGGCGCGTCGTCACGGTCAAAGCCCTGGCTTCGATCTTGACTCTGGGAACGGGCGGCTCGGGGGGACGCGAGGGGCCCACCATGCAGATCGGCGGCGCCATCGGATCGATGGTGGGGCGCTACCTGAGCGTCAGTGCGCGCGAGCGGCGCATCCTTCTCATCGCCGGCATGGCCGGGGGGATGGCGGCCGTGTTTCGCACGCCACTCGGCGCGGCGCTTTTGGCCGTCGAGGTTCTCTACCGCGACGACTTCGAAGCCGACGCGCTCATTCCAGCGCTCTTGGCGAGCGTCGTGGCGTACTCGGTCTTCATCTCGCTTCTTGGTGAGTCGACACTCTTCGCGCACGCGGCGTCGTACCCCTTCGTGCCGGCACATCTCCCGTGGTACGCCGTGATGGCGCTTCTCATTGCCTTTTTGGCGAGCGTCTTTCTCTCTTTGCTCCAGCACATTCGGACGGCCGTCGCCAAGCTCTCCGTGCCGCGCTGGGCCAAGCCCGGTCTGGGCGGTCTCGCACTGGGGCTTTTTGCAACGCCGGTCGTCATGCTGATGGGGCCGCATATCGGGCAGGCGGGTCAGGGCGTGGGAATCTTCGGCGGCGGGTACGGCGCGGCGCAAGTCGCGATCGTGGGTGCGCCCTGGATCCCCGAAGGGTGGCGCGGCGTGGAGCTGCTCCTCGGTGTGGGTCTCGTCAAAATCGTGGCCACGTCGCTGACCGTCGGAAGCGGCGGTAGCGCTGGCGACTTTGGACCGTCGCTCGTCATGGGCGGACTCTTCGGGGGCGCGTTCGGTCGAGCTCTCCAGCTCTTGCTACAAGATCCGCGCATCGATCCCGGAGCGTTCGCGCTGGTCGGGATGGGAACCTTCTACGGCGGCATCGCGCATGTGCCCATTTCCTCCCTCGTCATGGTGTGCGAGCTGGCAGGGAGTTACGACTTGCTCGTTCCCCTCATGCTCGCCGAGGGCGTCGCGTTCATCGCGCTGCGCAAGCGCTCGCTCTACGAGGCGCAGCTCCCCAGCAAGCGTGAGTCGCCCGCGCACCGGCACGACCTCGTTTTTCATGCGCTCGAAGAGATGCGCGCCAAAGACATCGTCGTGCGCGATCGCCCCTACGTTGCCTTCGAGCTCGCCACGCCCGCCCAGCAAGTGATTCACCATCTCGCCGAGAGCTCGTGGCAGGACGTGTTTCCAGTCGTCGGGCAAGACGGAGCCATGGTGGGGATGATTCAGGCCGAGCTGCTTCGTACTTTCGCAAGTCAGCCCGATTTCGAGCAGGTCACGGTGGCCGCCGATCTGATGGAGCCCCCTTTGTCCGTCCCGATGTCGCAGAACTTGCACGAGGCCATCGATCAGATGCTGCGGCACAACTTGCGCGAGATCCCCGTCGTCGACGAATTCGGCAAGATCGTGGGCTTCCTCGATGAGACGGACATCACACGCGCTTACCTTGCCGCGACCACGCCGGCGCCGAGCGAAAAGTGACATCGATGTCATGATTGGCGGCTCTGCCCACCCACAAGCGAAGGTCGCCACGCCGCGGTCCGGCGAAAGTTGGGGGTCCGGATTGCGAACATGGTTGCAGAGCGCTGCGGTCTTCCGCATGCTGCGAGAGCGAGTGAATGGGATACGGGCGGACGGCAGGCACGGCTGATGCATTCAACAGTGTTCTATGCGGGTGAGACTCATGGACTGGGAACAGAATGACTACATCCTCGTCATCGAGGATGACGACTCGACCGTCGAAGGTCTGACCGAAATGCTGCAAGAGCACGGGCATCGCGTGGTCGCCTTCGACGATGGGCATCTGGCGCTCGACTACCTCCGGCAGAAAAGCATCTTGCCGCGGGTCATCCTCCTCGATTCCGCCAGGCCCTCGGTTCGTGGGCGCGAATTTCTCGCTGAACGACGCAAGGATGCGCGGCTCACGACGGTTCCCGTGGTCGGCATTTCGGCTGGCGACAACAGCCAGCAACAGCCGGTGTCGTCGAGCCTCGCGCAGATGCTGACAAGGCCCGTCTCCCTCGACGCCGTCCTCGGCGTGGTTCAGCGCTGGGCGCCGGTCGAGGCGTAAAACGCGATTGGCGCGCCCGGCGGGACGCGACGCGAACGAGCTCGGGTCGCGTCGCGCTCTTGCTCGCAAAGGGCGCCGTTGCGCTTGGCGCGGGCGCTCTGTGTGTCGGGGCGCTCGGATGCCATCGAGAGGAAGAGCGCGCCACGCGCGCCGCCGCTTCCGTACCGGTGCCCGATGCGCAAACGCCGGTGCGAGTGAGCGCGGACACCGCGCCAACGGACGTCGAAGCGGTGAGTCCACGGGACGCAGCGGACGAGAACCAAACCGAGAAGGCATTCGACCCCGCCAACAAGATACGGCCGCCGCTCGTGAGCGCAGACCTCGAAGCGCGCGCCGCGCACTTGCTCGAAGCCATCGCGCAGAACGAGCCGGGAACAGCGGATGACTTTTTCTTTCCGCGGGCGCCCTTCATTCCGTTGAAGGATGTGAGCGACCCCGGACGCTACTTCGATCAACTGCTAACGACTTACCACCGCGACATTCGCTCCCTCCGCGCTGAGCGCACGGAGTGGGAGGGCGTCGCGTTCGTGTCATTCGAGCTCGGTACGACGCCGACCTGGGTGGCGCCGGGCAAGGAGTACAACAAAATTGGTTATTTTCGGACTTTCGGCGGCAAGCTCCGCTATCGCATCGGCGACAAAGTCAAAGAGCTCGCCGTCAGCACCATCATCTCCTGGGACGGGCGCTGGTACGTGACGCACCTCTCGCCCATTCGGCACTGATCCGCGCCCAGCCGCCGCGCATCGCCCCTAGACGCGCAGGGTGGTTTGCACGAACGCTTCGATGGCCGCAAGCACGCGTGCGTCGGAATCGGACTGCTTCTCGCCTGCGGCGCGAAGCGCGGTGGCGCTGACGTTCAAAGAGTGATCGCCGCCCTCGACGAGGTGAAGCGTCGAGGGCGCCTTCATCTTGGCGCGCACGGCCTCGAGCAGATTCACCGGACAGAGCGCATCGCGCGTGCCCTGTAGGAACAAGATGGGAACGCGCAAGGCGAGCAACACTTCGTCGCGCACCTTCGCCTCCTTTCCAGGCGCCTTGAGCGGGTAGCCGAAACAGATGAGCGCACGGACGGAAGGCTCTTCGATCGAGAGGTGGCATCCCACACGGGAGCCCATCGATTTCCCCGCCAGGACAGCCGGACCGGAATGCTGTGAAGTCGCAGCGTGCAGTGCCTCGCGGTGAGCGGAGATCAAGTGGGGCAGTCGGTCGGGGGCGCGTCGCCGCTCGCGCATGTAGAGGTAATCGAATGTGATCGTGGGTCCGACGGTCGCGAGGCGTTTTTTCCACCCCATCATCCAGGCGGAGCTCGACGGGGCACCCGCGCCGTGAGCGAATAGAAAAAGAGGGCGATTGTCCTTTTCCGAAGCCATCGCGCAGAGCGGTACAAGATCACGTCACCCGCGTCCACGATGCTCACGGCTTCGCTCGCACCAGCGAGAGCGCTATCGTTTTTACGAAGGCCCACGTCTCGCGCAGGATCGCCCATTGCAGTCGCTCCATCTTGGGCTCATCGCAGACGAATTCGTCGAACGCGTTGTTGGGCTTGCGGCACGCATTCGACACGACGACGCGGTCGTTGCAAAGGAATCCTTCGACGACGGTATTGGCGCGACCGCAGAATCCGTCGCCCCGCGGATCTGCGACAGTGTGCGGAGTGTCGCTGTCGCTCGCTTCACGGAGCGGTTCGGTTAGCGCGATTAGATGAGCTCGCTCAGCCGCGCATGAAAGCTCGCGCGTTTCGTCGCACGTGAGCGGCTCGGACTCCGCGCGCGAACTTTCGGAGCAGGTGAGTTCAGCGCCCGGCCAGCGCGCACTTCTCGAAACAGGTTGGGTCATGCAATCTGCTTGTGGAGAAAAAGGTTCGGGTGGCCCAAAACCCCGTTCGGCCTCCTCCTCGACGGGTTGCGCGTTAATCGCGCCTCGTGACGCGCGCGAATGGCATCGACCGCACGCATCGATCGCGCGACGTTTTCGAAGTAGCGCCAATGTCGGTCGCGGTCAGCGATCGAAAAATGAAGCGCGCGCCTATAGGTCTTTCGAAACCCGCCGAGTAATCATCTTTGCTACGGGCAAGACGAGGAGACGAGTCGCGCGTCTGTTCTCGCCGAAGAAGCCTGTCTTTCTCGCCGCGCTACGCGCAAAACCATGTGGGTCGATCGGCGATAAGCGCGCCATCAATCGATAAACTGCTCTCATCGGCATCGCGTTATAATGGCAAACGGGCACTCCATGTTCATCGACGAGGCAATCAGGTGAGCATCTTTTCACGCCTCTTCAACAAGAACGCAGAGGGTGACGGCAAGGAACCCTCCGACGACGAGTCGGCTGCGTCGGAAAAGCGCGACGAGAAGCGAACGCACAATTCCAAATCTCCCGCGACCGAGGGAAAGACCGGGACGATGCGTCCCGTCGCGCCGTCACTGCAGATCAATCCCCCAGTCGCCGAGCGCGATGCATCGGCCGGCCCGGTGGTGCAGGTGGGCGAGGTCAGCAAAGGCGGGCAGCGCGCCGCCTCTTCGGACAAGTCGGGGTCGAGCGCTGCGCGCGGGGCCGCATCCAGCGCCAAACAAGGTGGCGCAGCGCAAGCCGATCACGCGAAAGCGCGCCCCGTGGGCAAGCAGACGCAGCGACTCGGCAGCAATGTCTCGGCGCCCGCGTACGCCGCGCCGCCCGCGACAGGCACTTCTCCGCGACGTTCATCGCGTCCGCCGAAGCTCGAGACCAACGCGGCCGCGACTGCCGCGGTGGGTGGGGGGCAACGCACGACGGGTTGGGGCGACAAATCCCCGCCCGATCACAATGCCGGCAAAGCGGTCGTGCCCCGCTCACCCGTGCCGGCCCACGTCGAGGGCCAAAACGGCCCTCTCACGCTCGATCTAGGTTCGTCGTCGATGCACGGCGAGGCGAACTTCAAGAACTTCAAATTTCAAGGGGCCCCCATGAATCCGCAACCGCAGCAGGCCGCGCCGCCGGCCGCACAGCCGAGGACGAGTCCCATCCACGAACCCGAGATCGATCAATCGTGGAGCGTTCCGCCGGCCAAGCAAGAGCCCGACGCGACGAACAAGCTTCTCAGCGATCTCGACGAGGCGTTCGGCGCCATCGTCGACTCTGCCAACGGCTCACGCCGTTCGCTCAGGCCGTCGGCCTCTCCTCCTCCCAACGCATCCATCGCCGAGCTGCGCGAGCTCTTCAGCTCTCTTGCCGCCAACCACATGCAGCAGGTGCGCGACTTCATGATCGGCGTGCGCTGGGGTGAGGCGCCGCGCGACTGGATCCCCATCTGCGAGCCAGCGGTGGCGTCGCTCTTGCGGGCGGCCAAAGAGATGGAGCTCGTCGATCTCGCCAAGGCGCTCGAAGGCTATCGCGAGTCACTGAGCCGCGCGGCCGACGCGACGGGGACGACCATCGCCGGTGATACCCGGGATGGACTGAACGCCGCCTACGCCAAGCTCTCCGATCTCATGCCAGAGGCCTTTGGCCTCGACGGCGAACGCGGCCGCCGCGAAGCGATCATCGTGCATGCGCTTTTGCAGCAGGTTCCCGAGGTGCGCAAGATCACCATCGACAAGATCTACGCGGCGGGTTTAGCGAGCCTCGACAACTTGTTTCTCGCGAAGCCCGACGAGATTGCCGCCACCACCGGCATGAGCGCAAGTCTCGCCGAGCGCATCGTCGAGAAGGTGCAGCGCTATCGCCAAGAGATCGCCTCGCTTTCCGACGCGACCCGTGCCGCCGAGCGAAACCATCTCGCCAAGCTCGCCACCGAGTTGCGCGAGTTGCACCAGCAGTTCGAATCGGTCGCCTCGGCGTGGTCCGACGACGGGCATGCCAAGAAGAAGCACCTCCGTCAGGCGCGCGCCGTGGCCCTCCTGCAGGTCAAGGTTCTCTTGGCGAGGCTGGGCGAGGTCGATCGTCTAGCGCAACTCGAGCGCCTTCCGTTCGAGCGCAAGATCGAACAGCTCGAAGGATATCTGCAAGAAGCGAACGGCCAGAAGGCAGCCGTTCCGTAAGCGCATCGTTCTCATATTTCGTGTGGAGGATCGTGTCCCATGGCCGATTTCACAGCTGACGACATTCTGAAGAAGGTCCGTAAAGGCGAAAAGGTCGAGCGAGCGGATCTTCGTGGCGTGGACCTTTCGAAGGCGCTCCTCGAAGGCGCGCGCTTCGGTCGGTCGGACCTCGACGGTGCCAACCTCGAGGGTGCGCGGCTCAAAGGTGCCAACTTCAAGAATGCGAGCTTGCGCGAGACTTACTTGGCCGGTGCCGATCTCAGTCAGGCCAACCTCGACAACGCCGATCTCGAGGGCGCCAATCTCGAGCGCGCCGTACTGACGGGCGCCAACCTCAGCCGCGCCAACCTCGAGGGGGCCAACCTTACCGGCGCCAATCTCGTGGGGGCCAAGCTCACCTACGCTCAGATGGAATCGGCGTCGCTCGGCGGAGCCGATCTTTCCACAGCCGTGGTGACGCACGCCGAGCTCGAGGAGTGCGATCTCAGCGGCGCCAAGTTGAGAAAGGCGGATCTGTCGAGCTCGAATCTGACGGGCGCCAACGTCGAAGAAGCGGATTTCACCGACGCCATACTTTCGAACGCCGTGCTCGAAGGGGCGCGCGCCAGCCGCGCAAAATTCGTGAAGGCTTCGCTCCTCAAGGCCAACCTTACCTCCGCCGTATTGCATCGCGCCGATCTCACCTCGGTCGACGCGCGCGACGCCAATTTGACCCGTACGGATCTTACTGGCGCGACGCTCACCGGGGCGAGAGTGGCCGGCGTGATCTCGGGGGGCGCCATCCTCGCCGATATCAAAGCCGATTGGCTCGACGCCAGCGCCGAAGGCGACGGATCGCGCCGCGTGGTGGCGGAGAAAGTTACGGCAGTTCTCGGAAAAGAAGGACCCATCGAGCCGACGGAAGGTGTGGCCAATCGCCGCTACTTCGGTCGGGGCGACGTCCTCCGCAATGCGACTCTGGAATTCGACGCCGGCGCGTTCGTAGAGATCGAGAGCCTTTTCGAACAGTGCTCGATCTCGCTCGGCAAGGGGACGGAGCTCATCGTCGGAAAGGCCGGCGTGCTCTCCGATTGCCAAATCAAAGGCGGCGGAAACATCACCATCAATGGTCACTTCTTCGAAAGAAAGAGTCCCGGCATCGTCGGTGCCGATCAGGTCGTCGTGAGTTCGGGCGGAGCCTTGGTAGGCGCCGTCGAGCAGCCAGCTACCTCCACGCGGTTTGCCTTCGAACCCGGGTGCAAGCTGCGGATGAAGATTTTGCAATCAAAGCAGGCCAATGGCCAAGGCAGGAGAGATTAAATGGATAACCTCAAGAGTGGGGACGCAGGCGGCAAGAAAACCCTTGTAGAGGAGGGAACCTCGTTCAAGGGGTCGCTTTCCTCGACCTGTCCGGTCGTGGTCAAAGGACGAGTGGAAGGGGACGTATCCGCCCCCTCGCTGCAAGTCAGTGCCAGTGGCGCGGTGCACGGCAAAGTCAAAGTCGGTGAAATGCAGTCGCACGGTGAGCTCTCGGGCGAGTTCGATGCCGAGACCGTTCAACTCTCGGGCAGCGTCAAGGACAACACCATCGTCCGTGCCCGGTCCCTCGAGGTGAAACTTGCCCCGACCAACGGCAAGCTGCAGGTCGTCTTCGGCGAATGCACGCTCGACGTGGGCGAGGCGCCCTCCAAAGAGGCAGCCATCAACCCGCCCAAGAATCAGCCCGAGAAGGCCGTAGCAGTCGCTAAGGCCAACGGAACGTCGGTCCCGCCGCCCGCGATGGAAGCCCTTCACCGCAATGGCAGCGTGCCTCCTCCCGCTCGCGTGGAAGACCCCGGTAACAAAGAAGCGATGCAGGCGGTCGGCGCCGAGAGCATGAGCGAAGCCAGCGAGCCGGGACGAAAACACAAGCGGTAATCGAACGCGATGGCAGGCGTCGCGTCGAGCGCCTCGTGATGTTGTCCGCGAACCGCGCGCAGTGCTAAGCAGCGTCACGAGCGGGAATCGATGAAAGAACTTGCCATCGTGACAGGGGGGACAGGCGCGCTCGGCGTTGCGGTAGCGCGCCGGTTTGCGGACGCTGGATACGAAGTCCACGTGACGGCGTCGCACGAGCCGGAGCCAAACCACTCCGGCCCCGGCGTAGTGCACGTCGTCGATCTGACGAACTTCGACGCCGTACGCGCGTTCGCGGCGAAATTCGCGCGCGTGCACGCCATCGCGCTGGCGGCCGGCGGCTACGCAGGTGCGAAGCTCGACGCACTGACGGCGAGCGGTCTCGAACAAATGCTCGATGTCAATTTCAAGACCGCTACTTACGCACTCGCAGCGTTCGCGACGAAGCTCGGAACAGGCTCGGCGGCCGTGGTCGTAGGCTCGCAGTCGTTCGAGGGTGCGGCGAACATGGCGGCCTATGCTGCGTCCAAGGCGGCGGTGGTGAGTCTCGCGCGGAGCGCCGCTCTCGAGTGGAAGCCTCGCGGAGTTCGCGTCAACGCCGTGCTGCCCGACGTCATCGATACGCCGGCCAATCGGCGCGCCATGCCCGACGCCGACGTGAGCCGTTGGGCCAAGCCCGAGCAGGTTGCCGAGGTGATTGTGTGGCTTTGCTCACGAGCAGCGAGCGCCGTGTCGGGCAACGCCATCCTCGTTGGCGTCTAGCGGCAGCGACGGCCGCCCCGCCGTCAGTTCGAGAGCACGCGCTCGTCACCGCACGATGATATTGGGACGCGGGGGAACCGCCATCCCGTCGCCGATGTGGAAGCTCGGGTGCGGCGGCTGATTGTAGGCGACGTTCTGCCAAGAGATCGCGACGCGATATTGCGGGTCGTGCATGAGCGTGAAGATGCGTCGCGCCGTGACGTTCGTCGTCGTGTAGAGCCGGAGGGCCGTGCTGTCGGTTTCCCTCCAGATGATCTCCTCTCGCCAGTCACCGAAAAGATCGGCCGTCAGCGTGGGCGTCGATTTCGTTCCGTTGTTCGAGCTGCACTGCGCGCAAGTTTGAAGCGCGCCGCCTCCGAACTTGGAAATGGTCGTACCGTCCTCGAGCTCGCGTGACTCGTCCGCGTCCCACCAGATCACGAAATTGATCGAGGACGGGGCACTCCCGACGTTCTTTCCGGTGGCCGTATCGAGCAGCGGTGTGCCTCCTGCCGCCCACATTTCTGCGCCGGGGTTGCCGGGCGAGATGTCGGCGGCGACGGCGCGCCCTGTGTCCTGCCCGGCCACGATCGGCCCCTCGGTGATGATGGCGCACGTGTTTGGATCGCGAAGGTGGTAGGTCGGGTGCAGGCCGTCTTCGTTGGGCATGAAGGCTTCCATCCCCGGACGCGAAGGGATGAAGTCGCTGACGTGGAGCGCGTCGCCGTGGTCGTAGCCGGTGGAGCACTTCCCCTTGCCATCGTGATCGATCGCCATCGCGCCATAGATGATCTCTTGGCCGAGATCGGCGTCGATGTTGGCGACCGATAGGCTGTGCGAACCTTGTCCGGTGTAAGGTTTGCCATTGGCGTCGCTCGGCGTCGTGTTGCTATCGAACTTCCACAGTTGGCTGAGCTGCCCGCCGCGGAAATTCCACGCGGTCAGCGTCGTGCGCGTGTAATAACCCCGCGCCATGACGATGCTCGCGTACCCGGTGTTGTCGAGGTAAGCGGCGGCGCCGAGAAAACGGTCGACGCGGTTGCCGTAGTCGTCGCCCCACGCGCTCACGGTTCCGCGCGGCACGTCGAAGGCGACCGTTGCCATCTCCGCGCCCGTCTGCCCATTGAACACGGTCAAATATTCGGGGCCCGTCAGCACGAAGCCGGTGCGCCCCCCGGTGTTGCTGACCGAACGGTAGTCGGCATTGTCGTCGTCGTTCGCCGCCGGTCCGAGCTTCAAGAGTTGCCCCGTGCCGTCCAGGGTGCCGGGCGCCGTTTTCACGGCCATCTCCGCCTTTCCATCGCCGTCGAAGTCGTAGACGATGAACTGCGTATAGTGGGCGCCGGCGCGGATGTTACGGCCGAGGTCGATGCGAAAAAGGCGAGTACCGTCGAGTTTGTACGCGTCGATGTAGACGTTGCCCGTGCATCCGGATTGCGAATTGTCTTTGGAGTTCGACGGATCCCACTTGACGAAGATTTCATATTGCCCGTCGCCATCGACGTCGCCGACGCTCGCGTCGTTGGCGCTGTACGTATAAGCTTCGTTGGCCGTTGTGCATTGCGGCGACCCCGGTGTCGTCCCTGCGGGGGGAACCTGCATCGGAATGCGCAAGTAGTTCTGCGCCCAAGCCTTGGCGTCTTCCGACGCGCTTTGTTCGACTCCGTTCTTGACCGCGCGGACCGAGTAGGTCGACGTCGCGGTGCCGGCGGCGTCTTGGTAGTTGGTGCTGTCGGTCACGGTCGCGATTTTCGCGCCGTCGCGATAAAGGTTGTAGGCGATGGCCGTCGGATTGGCGGGGTCATGCTCGTCGCCGAACATGCGCCAGCCCACGTAGACGCCGCCGGTTGCGACGACCGCGACGAGACCACGGTTCAGCCTCTCGACGCGGTAGAAACCGCCTCCTCCGTCCGTGGGCGGCGGGGCGATGACGTCGATGCTGCCGTCGACCGTTGCGCCTCCCGCGCCCGCGCCGCCCTCCCGCGAAACATCCGCCGACGTATCGCGCGCCGCGTCTGCGGGACCGGCACCTCCGTTGCCAGATGCGCCGCCCACACCCGCGCCGCCGCCGGCGCCGCCGGAGCCCCCAGTACTTGCACCCGCGCCACCGCCTTTGCCAGCCCCGCCCGTCGGACCTCCGTCGACACCCGCCGCGCCGCCCGCTCCCGAAGGACCGCTATCCGGACCGGCGCCGGCGCTGCCGCCCGCGCCGCCGCTGCCCACACCGGAACCCCCTTGGCCGCCGGCGTTCGTTCCCGTCGTGCTGCTGTCGTCACCGCCGCAGCTCGCGATCGAGACGGTCGCGAAGAGGATCAGCGCACCGAGCTTCGAGTGCTTGGTGAACCCTGTCAAAGCGCAAGTCGTCACGTCGTGACCTCCGAAAATTCTGCAGTGACCGCATTATTCTTTTGGGTTTACAATCCGCCTGGGAGCTACAGCAAATGGGTAGGAGTGGCTCTTCGGGAAGGCTCATGAAAACGACGCATAAGCGCAACGTCACAGGCCCGCGCGCGATCGCTCGGTGCATGACCCCGCCGTTGGCGGTGGCAGCTCTCTTCGGCTGGTGCTCGTGCGGCGGTTCTGCGCCGCAGCCGAAGAGCGGCAGAGAGCCACCGTCGACGGCCGTTTCTTCGGGCGCACCCGCAAGCTCTCCCGCGGCGACGGGGCCGTCCCTGCCCACCTCGGAGTTGGCGGACAATGCCGCCGTCGCCTTCCGCGCCGATTTCTCGTTGCCCGAGCTCGGGCAACCTTGGAACGTCTTCGGCGCGCAGAACGCCAATCGCCAGGTGAAGGGCGGGCCCGACGGTCTGTGGGTGAAGATCGCGCAAGCCGAAAAGGCGTGGGATGCGGTGGGCGCGCGCACGGCGAAGATCAAGATCGACGGCGATTTCGATCTCCGGGGGCGCTTTCGCGATTTTTCCGCGCGCGGCAACGGTTCCGCCAAGCTCATCATCGTCGATGCCGCCACCACCAAAGGGGAAGCGGCCTACGTCGAGCGCATTCAGATCGACGGCAAGAACCTGTTCAAGTTCGGCGGCGACGTCGGGGGCTCGCTCGAGAACTGGGGGTTCGCCCCGACCGACGTCGATCGCGGCGATCTACGCCTCGTGCGTCAGGGCAACACGTTGCACGCCTACACGCGGCCGGACGAGCGTTCATCCTGGACTGAGTTCGCCCCCGCCCAGCCCGCGCCAAAAACAATGCCCCGCGTGGTAAAATTCGGGATCAAGCTCTCCTCGGAGACGAACCTCTCCGCGCAAGTGCGCTGGATCGATCTCACGATGAATGGGCAGCTCATTCGGACCGAGTGACGCCGTCCTACCGTTTGCGCGGTGCTCCGCCCTCTTTCGCCGCGAACTCCTCGTAGGTTCCTTTGAAATCGACGAGCCCCTTGTCGGTGAACGCGAAGAGCCTCGTCGCGAACGACTCGATGAGATCGCGGTCGTGCGTGACGACGAAAGCCGTGCCTTCGTAGCGCGTCAAGGCGTCGCCGAGGGCGACGATGGACTCGAGGTCCAAGTGGTTGGTCGGCTCGTCCAGCACGAGCACGTTGTCTTTGGTGAGCATCAATTTGGAGAAGATGAGTCGCACCGCTTCGCCCCCGGAGAGCGCGTCGGTAGGCTTTTTTCCCTCGTCCCCCTTGAAGAGCATCTTGCCGAGTAGCCCGCGGATATCCTGCTGGCTGGCCGTGTTGTCGAACGAGTAAAGCCAATCGGCCACATTGGTTCCGTTGGCGATGCCCTCGCGGTGGTCCTGCGCCAGGTAGCCGGGCCTGGCCTCGTGGCCCCAAGTGATGTTGCCGGCGTCAGGCTTAATCTCGCCGACGAGCATGCGACAGAGGGTGGTCTTGCCGACGCCGCTGCGTCCGATGATGGCCACCTTCTCGCCCTTGGTGACGAGGGCCGAGAATCCGTCGCAAACCGTGACATCGGGCCAGCGTTTGGTCACGCCCTCGAGGGTGAGCGTTTGCTTTCCGGAAGGCTTCTTGACGAGGAACTGGATGAACGGCCGCTCGATGTTCGATTTTTTGAGATCGCTGAGAGCAAGCTTCTCGATCTGTTTTTTGCGGCTCTGTACCTGCGACGCGCGCGTGCCGGCCGCAAAGCGCGCGACGAAGTCGCTGAGCTGCTCGATCTTCTTTTGCCGCTCGGCGTTCTCCTGCTCGACCTTGCCGCGCACCTGGCTCTTGGCGACGACCATGTCGTCGTAGCCGCCCGTATAGGTGATGATCGTTTCGTAATCGATGTCGGCGACGTGCGTGCAGATCTCGTTCAAGAAGTGTCGATCGTGCGAGATCGTCACGAGGACGCCCTCGTAGCTGGAGAGGAACTTCTCGAGCCAGCGAATGCCGTCCATGTCGAGGTTGTTGGTGGGCTCGTCGAGGAGCAGTGCCTCGGGCTTGCCGAAAAGCGCCTGTGCCAAGAGCACACGCAGCTTGTAGCCGCCGGCAAGCTCCTTCATCGGCTTGCCGTGCTCTACCTCGGCAATGCCGAGCCCCGACAGGAGCTGAGACGCGTCGGGCTCGGCGGTATAGCCGTCTTCTTCGGCCACCGTACATTCCAGCTCACCGAGCCGCTCGCCCTCTTTGTCGGTCAGATTGGCGCGCGCGAGAAGCTTCTCTTTTTCCTGCATCGCCGCCCAGAGCTTCTTGTTGCCCATGATGACGACGGACAAGACCTGCATGTCCTCGTAGGCAAACTGGTCCTGGCGGAGCATGGAGGTCTTCTCGGGGCGCGCCACGTCACCGTTGTCGGCTTCGATGTCACCGGAGAGGATCTTGAGGAACGTCGACTTACCGGCGCCGTTCGGCCCCGTGAGACCGTAGCGGCGTCGCTCGGTGAAGTTCACCGTGACGCTTTCGAAAAGGCGCTTCGAACCGTAGGATTTGCTGACAGCGACGACCTGAATGGACGGCATGACGCCGGCTAGGTAGCAGAGAAGGTCAATGCCGGGTAGGGCTTCGCATGGCCTGGGCCCCCGAGACCGTGGGGGGGGGATCGCGTGGCGGCAGCGCCAGGACGAGCGATTCGATGATGGGAAGAGCCTGCGAGATCGCGTGCTTGGCTCGGATCTCGTCGAACGGTCCCGGAAAAACCACGACCAACACGTAGATGGCCGCGAACGAGCGCGCGATGAGCGCAAACGAGGGTTCAGTCACGTTCCGAGCGAGATGACCCCCCTTGTGGAGCATCGCGATTTCCGGCATCGCCCGCACCAGCTGGATGGCATGGCGGATGGCGAAGTGGCGCCCCCACCGGTCGCACACCGTCTTGGCGAGTGCTTCGCGCGAGCTCAGCGTTTCGGGGTCGAGCGCGCCCACGACGTCGCCATGGGTTCGCTTCTCGCCGGCGTGGTTCCAGGCCAAAACGAAGCGGATGAGCCGCTCGTTGGCGAGGCAAGGCTCCACTTCCAGCCCCGTGGCAAGCACGGCGCGCTGAACACCGGCCAAATCGGTGGGGTCGGCCATGGCGAGCAGCAGCCCGGCCCCGACGCCGAAGAGTGGCACGAAGCAATGCGCCTCGCAGAGCTCGCGCGGAATCAGTTGCATCGCGCGCGGATCGATGGCGAGCGCCTCGAACGCACGGATCCCGAGCTCGCGCGCTCGGTCGATGAGCTCCGATCGTCGCGCGGCGGGACTTTGTCGATCGATGCGGATGACGTTGTCAGGCTCTCGCGCCGGCTCGTCCTCGATGATCTCGGGCAATTCGAGGAAAGCGCCGCCCCAGATGGCGGGAGAGTTGGCGTCGATGACGACAGCGTCGAGCGCGCCCGCTCGCCCGACGAGCGCGGCGAGCTCGTGATGGAGAGCGTGCGCTTTCGTTACAGCGCTATGCGGCTCACCTGCGGCCGACAACGTAGACGCGAACGCGCGCACGAGCATCTCGAGCCTTCGACGCGCGCTATCGGGGTTGGCCGGACGATCCTCGAAGAATACGGCCATCACTTGCCCGGTAGGCAGCTCGCAAGCAAGCATCTGTTCGGAGGAAGGCGGCGTCTCACCTTCGCTCAGGATGCGAACATCCTTGGCAGCGAGGCTCCGCTTCACGACCTCCATGAACTCCGAAATTGGAGGCGCGGCCATCCGGCTGATTGTGCCTGAAACGGATGGCGTTACAAGCGCTACTCGGCGGGCTGGCACGAGATCGACTGGTTCCAGAGCGAGAGGACGGGCGCCGACGCGAGATCGGGCGACGCGAAGAGATGCGCTCGCAGCCTCATCGCCTTACTCGTCCGAGCTCGCAGCTTGGCACGTAGGCTCGAATCGACGACCGTCCCTCCGGTCTGCGTGTCGGGCGTCCCGGAACGCGCTGAAATGGGCTGCCCTGCCAGGCGGACAGGTCCCGGTGGGTCGGAAAATTGGAGCGGATCGATCGGCGCTGTCGCAAGCTCCGCCAAAGACCCCGCCACCGCGACATCGAAATCGATGCGCGAATCACCGGGCGTCGTTGCGTTCCAGGCAAAAAAACTCCAATAGGGGACCGTGCCGGTCATGCACGCGTCGCTCGTGTCGTAGTCGCGGATGAACCACGCGTCGGCGCGCGATACTTTGCCGCTTCCAGGCACGAGGATGATGACGGGGGTCTCGGCGAGAATCGTCGTTTTGTCGCGCATCGTCCGCAGGACCAGCGTGAAGATCTGATCGTGCGCCATCCTGGGAAGGTCGGCCGGCGGCTGGAATCGAACCGAGAACGTCGCGCGTGTGCCCGGTCGGCAACCGACGAAGCGATCGGGGAGCATCGCCTCACAGTTGCCTTGGGTGTCGGCATTCGGCACGGCCGCGATCGACGCCAAGAAGGTGGCATCGTCGATGTTGAGGGGCGTCAAGTTCGTGCGGCCTCCGGGCGGGCCGTCGAAGTCGATCGCATCGTCGGCGTCGACCGCCACGACACTCAAGTCCATGCGTCCGCGTGAGATACCGACGATGGCGTCTGCGATCTGCGCTTCGAGCGGCGGATCGCCCGCGTGACACGCACCACTTCGCGGATCCAGGGAGACGCGCTGGGGTGCGCCGGAGCCATCGAGGCTGAACGTGTCGAGCGCCACCTTGTCGAGAGCGTTTCCGGTGTTGCGCTGCACGAATGACGTCGGTCCGGCGTCACACGCGTAGCCAGACATATCGACGGCTACGATCTTTCCGCCGATCGTCTGGTACGCCGCCATAGCTTCGTCGTAATTCGGTTCGGCGATCGCGTGCATGGCCGCGCGATCGGGCATGGCGCCGACGTGCAACATGTAATCCCCCGCCGCGCCAGCAAGACCGTCCACGACGAGGATGTAGTCGCCAGGTTCGATGACGCCGTCGATGCTCGACGGCTGTGGAGCCGTGCTCACGCCAAAGTGGCGCGCGTTGCAAGCGATGCCGGTGCCGCTCTTTTGATAAAGATAAAGCGCGGTGTCGAAGGTCGATGCAAGGGTGTCGAAGTGGAACCAGGTTCGTTCGCCGACGTGGAACTGAAAAAACACGTTCTTTGCGGCAGCGTAGGCGCCCGCACCGCAGTCGTCGAAGGAGGGCCCATCCCACACTCGGTTGGCGACTCCGTCGCGTGCCGTGCTGCCCGTGTAAGCGGCGTACGCCGCGACGCTGTCGATCGTATGCGCGGTGGCCTCCGTGCCGTTGCCGCTCACGGCGACGGGCGCTACTACGCTCCAAGCCGTCGCACCTTCGACGCCGAACGGACTGTTTCGCGCATAGGCATATTGCCCGCCGGGCCCATTGTTGGTCGGAGCGTCCGCGAGAAGCACCGTCACCGGGAGCGCCGATGGGCGAAAGCACGGATACCCGATTCGTCCGGTGGGACAGGGCCCGGATTCGATATTCTGCCGGCTCGACCAGGAGGCGCGAGGGACGACCCAGAAGCTGCTCGTCGCGGCGAGCCCGCCGGTGGTCGCCGTCGCGAAAAGCGCGGGGATCCACGATCGCGGTGAGGCAAACGCGCTCTCGAAAAATTTCGCGTGCGTCCACGTCAAGGCAGCGCCGGCCGCCTCCACGTCCGGCGTCATCGACAGCACGTGCTCGAAAACGACCGTGCCATGGTCGTCTTGGTTCCATGGGCGCCACTCATATTGCTCGTAGCGGCCGACGCCGAACCACGCCTCGGGGATGGAGCTCCGCACGCGATCGATGACGCCCCCTGGCGCATGCAGTGCGTTTTCGAGATCGGTGATGGCCGGGGTGAGCTGCCCGGTCGTCGAATCGAGGAAGTAGACGTCGACCGGTTTGTTCTCGGTAGCGACCGCCACCGTGTCCATCGCCGACGTCGCGGGTAAGAGCTCGTGGTAAATCACGGGCCCGGCGTCGGGTTGCGGCAAAAGGCCGGCGGCTTGCAGCGTGGTACGCACGCCGTCCGGCATGGGCCCATCGGGGGCGATGGGTCGCGCGCCGCCGTCACCGCGTTCGAGCGTCAACCCCGCATCCATGCCGACCAAACCGGCGGTCGTGCTGAGCGTCTCGTCCGGCGTATCCGCGTATTGGCGGCAGTAGGGATCGCAAGGGTTGCCGGTGCACGGCGTTGCCTTACCGATGCCGAGCCCGTGTCGCGCCGTGGAGATCGTCTCGGTCGCCTTGCCGTCGGGAACGCACTCCCCCCAACTACCATTCGTGCAGACCATCTGACCCGAAGCGCAGGTGGTCTGCGTTCCGATCTGCACGCTGATCTTTCCGCAGCTCTGACGAACGCCTTCCCGCATGCATTTACATCCTGGCGCGTCGTGCGTGCACGCGAAGCACTCGCTCGTGATCGTCGCTCGGGTGTCGTCGCAGTCGGAGCCTCGCGCACAGTTCTGTCCGAAACCGTCGCCGTCTTGATCGATGCATGGGCCTGGGTCCCCCGGCCCGCCTGGGTCGTCCCCAATGGCTGGGGGCAACGTGTCCATTTTGCAGCCGAGCCACAAAGCCGCCCACCCGACGAAGCAAAGCGTCACTTTCATGGCTCATGCCGGGACATCGACGAGGGCCGTGAAGATGCCACAACGCCGTCTCGTTGCCCACAAGCGTTGGGCGGCGAGGACTACCGCGTCATGTCGGCGGAAAACGTGAAGCGCACGTCCCAACCGCGCGCCGGAGGCTCCGTTCCCATGAGCTCGCGCACGGTGCGCTCCCCCTCGGCCGTCGTCAGCGAAAGACTCCCCGCGGAGGCGAGGACGGCAGCCGAAACGCGGACCGCCGCGAGCGAAGCGCAGGACGCTTCTCCGTAGGTGGCCGATCCCGTGATGTCGACAAGCGGGAGCCATACCGCGCGCGAGGCGCGATCGACGATGTGCAGCCAGCCCGTCGACTGCGGCGCGGCCGTCCACAAACCGGCTGGATGCCGAAGCATCGGTGTGAACGCGGCAGCGTGCTCCGCTGCTACCGCCGCGACGCCGTCGGACGCGGAGAACGCGACGACCCAGACACAACCCGGGTCCATGTGGCTGCTGACGGCGATGGGAACAACGGCGCTCTGCCGTAACAAGATGCTCACCGTTTCGGCGAAGGCGTCCTCCGCGCTCGAGCGCTCGACGACCAAGTCGTTACGCGCTCCCCAGCTTGCGCCCGTATCGCATGCGCTTGCCGCGGTCGTGCTCGTGGTCGCGCCGGTGGGGCGGGCGTTTTCGCTGCCATCGCGCGGCTCGGAAGCCGTCCCCGGATCCGAGCCGAGGAACGGACCGTGATCAATCTCGCTGGAGCAACCTATCGAGACGACCGCGGGAAGAACCCAGACGAACGACGACCGTACCCCCGCCACGTACCGTCATACGGCGGAGTCGCGCCCGACTGAAATCCGTGATGGTGAGCGTTGGGTGGTCAGCTCTGGTCACAGTGCGATGCGGGCGCCGCATTGCCCACAATAGACTTCGCTACCGTTGGCGCGGCGTCCGCATTTCTCGCAGCGCGTTCCGCTGCGACGCGCGGCGTTCGTGACCTCAGCCGCCGCGTCGCCCTCGAGGGGCACGTCGTCTTCTCCCACGACGGAAATCAAAATCTCGGGGCCCGATGACGCGAGGGCGCCGTCGGCCTCGAGGCGGATCGCGACGGCGGTGATGTTGTCCGGACCACCGGCGTCGTTGGCGAGCGCGATGAGGCTCTCGCACGCGTCGGGCAGGTCGTTCGACAAGAGGATGATCTCCAGGATCTGCTTGTCCTTCACCACGCCGCAGAGACCATCGGAACAGAGCAGATAGATGTCACCGGGAAGCGCGAGGTCGGATCGAACGTCGACCTCGACGGCTTGCTTCAAGCCGAGCGCCCGCGAGATGATGTTCTTGGGCAGCATCGACAATTCTTCTTCGCTCAGGTTCGGATTCCACGCGAGGGCGTCGCCAATGAGCGAGTGGTCGCGCGTGAGCGGCTCGATTTTCGCGTCGCGAATGCGGTAACAGCGGCTGTCGCCGACGTGCGCCACCTGTACCGAGCTGGTTTCGCGGGAAACGGACATGGCGACGATCGTGGACCCCATGCCCTTGTGCTCGAGGCGCGTGCTCGAAATCTCGAACACGTCGGCGTTGGCTTTGCGCACGCCCATGATGAGGCGGCGCGCCGCTTCGGTGAGACCCTGGTCGCCGCGCAGCTCCTCGCCGGGAACGACGCCGTTCAGCGTCGCGCGATAAAAATTTCGCAGCGATGTGGTTGCAAGTGCGCTCGCGACCTCGCCGGCGTTGTTGCCGCCCATGCCGTCGCACACCACGAAGAGATCGAGATCGGGCTCGCAAACGAACGCGTCCTCGTTGTGACCGCGCTGACGACCGACGTCGGTTTTGCCGTGCGCTACCGGCGCAATCCGCATTCGAACAGTACCGGCTGGGTCTGAGCGGCTATCGAGCATGGCGCCTGAGCGTCAACATCAGCATGCACGGTGAGAGTACACCGTGTAAAGAGTCGCGGAGCGTAGAGGTCATCGGGCGGACCCACCATGTTGGGCCCCGGCCGCTTTTGGCCGCGAGCATGGTTTTTTGCGGCCGTCCCGCCGCAAGCCTGCTTGGGAGGAGCATTTCAACCCTGGTGAAACCCGCTGTTTCGTCGAAATGTTGCCGGCTCCTCAGCTTCCGCAGAAGAATGCATTCTACCCAAGCTCGGGTGAAGGAGCCAAAAAGCGACTCATGATTGCGCAGGAAAAAGAGCTTTCTCAGGTCTCGCAAGGCCCCTGGTACGTCACCGACGGGCGAGGCGTGGTCGGGCCCGTCGACACCGATCTTCTGCTTCGCGGCATCGCAACCTCCCGAATACCGCATAGCTGCCTCGTCACCCAGCCGTCCTGGGGTTCGTGGCGACACCTACATGAGATCCGAGAGGCGTCACAGGGGTGGATCGAGCCGCCCCCGGCGTGGAAAGTCGACCATCTTGGCCGGAGCGACGTCCCCGAAGACCTCGTGCGCAAGGCGCGGGACGCGGGCGAAGCGCTTCTCTTGGCAATGCATGCGGCCGTGACGGCCACACGAGCCACCGCGGCGCTCGTCCACCGCCAGCGCGAGCCGTTCGTCGGTCTGGTGACCTCGTGCGCGCATGGCCGAGCGATGGAAGAGCAGCTCGGGCAAGTCGTGCCGCGCTTCGACCCAGTCCTGGGCACGGCGCGGATGGGGCGCGGTGTTCTCGGGCGACCCCAGGGCGGCGAATTGCAGCGCTGCATCGCGCGCCGCTTCGAGGGCTGCAGTCGCGAGCTCCAAGGCGTGGCGATGGTTCCGGTCTTCGATGGCGCGCGGCTCTTGGCGATGATCGAGGTCGTTCGCGCCGATCACGCTTTTCGGCGCGAAGATCGCGGTATTTTGCAGCGCATCGCCGAGGTCGTCAGCGTCAAATAGCGCGATGCTGATCTAGCGGCGGGAATCTGCGAGAGTATCGCCGCAATGCAACGGGACATCTCGCAGCGCGGCGCCGCGCCAGCTTTAGCTTCGTCCGACGAAATCGACTGGGCCGCCGAAGGTGATACCTGCGTTCGACTCTTGCGGGACCTTCTGCGCATTCCCACCGTCAATCCGCCCGGCAACGAGCGACCCGCCGCCGAGCTCGTCGCCGAGTTCTTACGCGCGCGCCGCGTCGAGCCGCGGGTGCTGGAGTCCGAACCGACGCGCGCCAGCGTCATCGCTCGTTATGCCGGCAATGGTCGGCTTCCCCCCCTGCTCCTGACCGGACACCTCGACGTCGTCGAAGCCGACGCGACGACCTGGAAAAAGCCTCCATTCGCGGCTGAAATCGCGGAGGGCTGCATTTGGGGCAGGGGAGCCGTCGACATGAAGAACATGGTCTCGATGGCCGCCTGCGTCATGGGTCTGCTCGCGCGCACCCAGCCCCGATTGGAGCGCGACGTCATCTTCGCCGCCGTCGCCGACGAGGAGACGGGATCTTCCAAAGGGGCGCACTTCCTGGTCGATGAGCACCCCGACCTCGTGCGCGCCGAGTATGCACTCGGGGAGATCGGCGGCTTCTCCCTGCACATCATGGGCAAGACGTTTTATCCCATCCAGGTCGCCGAAAAAGGGCAGGTCTGGCTAACCGCAACGTTCTCTGGCGAGGCGGGACACGGTTCGATGCCGCGCGCCGACAGCGCGGTCATCAAGGCGGCGGAGGCCATCGTGCGGCTCGGTCACAACCGTTTGCCGTTTCACCCGACCGAAGTCGTGCGCCGCTTTCTGCGCGAGCTCGCCGCGGGATTGCCTCACCCAGCGCGGTTCGTGCTTCCTCGTTTGGCGACGCCGACGTTGGCGGGGTTGATGCTCGATCGCGTGCTGCCCGATCCCGCCATGCGCCGAACCTTTGCCTCGTACCTGTCCAACACGGCGAGCCCCACCGTGGTTCGGGCCGGCAACAAAACCAACGTCATCCCCTCAACCGCGAGCGTCGAGATCGACGGCCGCACCCTTCCGGGGCAAAGCGAGCAAGACTTTTTGCGTGAGATCCGCCGTCACATCGGCGACGAAGCCGTCGTGCGCGTGATGGCGAGCCAGCCACCGGTGGTGGCGCCCGTCGACACCCCCCTCTTCCGCTGCTTGGCGGACGCCATTCGCGCCCATGACCCGGGGGGCATTCCCATTCCTGCCATGATCCCAGGATTCACCGACGCCAAGGCCTACAGCAAGCTCGGCACCAAGTATTACGGCTTCTCCCCCGTGCGCTTCGAAGCGAGCGACGGCATCTCCTTTGCCGCGCTTTATCACGGCAAGGACGAGCGCATTCCGGAGGCTGGCTTACGCTGGGGATTGCGCACGCTTTACGACGCCGTGATCACTTTCACCGAGGAGCGGCGCTAAAGGCCCCATTTCTTCTTGTTGGCTTCGACTTCGGCGGGTGCCGGTTGGGGCTTGTCGACGTTGACGGCTTTTTTGAATGCTTCGGCCTGGTCCATGCACTGCTTGTTCAGCGCGACGTCGTCGTGAAACTCCTTAGGCACGTCATCTTCGGCAAAAATGGCTTCCCACGGGCACTCCGGCACGCACGCATCGCAGTCGATGCACTCGTCGGGGTTGATGTAAAGCATGTCGGGGCGTTCACCCGATGGCTCGGTCGGCTCGTAAAAACAATCGACCGGACAGACCGTCATGCAGGCGGTGTCTTTGCACCCCTGACACAGGCGCGTGACGACGAAGGTCATCGCTGACTCATACCACCGTTGGCCGGCTTGGGAGGCGTAGGGTGCCCCCGCGCCGCGGATAAACGACCTGGTCAGTAGATACGTCGCAGCCGTCTCATGCTGAGCGGGTCGCCAGCCAAGAGCGCGCGAACCTGCTCGCTGAACTGGTTGAGAGAGAACGGCTTGGGCAGAAAGCCGTCGGCGCCTGCTTCTTCCGCGTAGGCGCGGTCCGCGGCCGATGCCCGCTCGCTCATGACGAGAATGGCGACATCGTGGAGCCGCGGCGTACGGCGAATGAACTCACAGACCTCGTACCCCGAGTCGCGCGGCAAGAGGAGATCGATGCAGACCAAATGAGGCTTGCGGCTTTCGAGCTCGTGAATGGCCGCTTCGGCGTCGGTCGCCAGCGTCACGTCGTAGGAAAGGGTCTTCAGCTGCCGTTGCACGAGCTGCTGCAGCGTCGGCTCTGCCACCACGACCATGACTGATTTCAGCATCGTCCGACCACTATGCGCACTTTACTACAGTAACCGAAATCTACCGGCGAAGCTCCAGTTCCTCGCGAGCGTGGCCCGGAAAAGCGCGGGGGTAGTTCGGCCGAAGCGGGCGCCGAATTCGATTCTGGGCAATCCCATGGCGCCCATGAGACAGTCACGCGCGTGAAGCTCGCTACATTTTTTGGCGCCACGCTCGTGGCTGGGCACATCGGGCTCCTCTTCGGCCTTGGCGCGTGCAACCGCCCCAAGCCGCCCACCATCACCCCCGAAAAGGGTGAGCTTACGGCGATCGGCGCCGATGGCGTTCATCTCATGCTTCATCTCGCCGTCGAAAATCCCAATCGCTTCGAGCTCTCCGCGCGCACGGTGACGGGTCGCGTCCTGCTCGAGGGAAAATACGATGTCGGCAGCGTGGCGGTTTCGCAACCGTTTCGCCTACCGGCGGGGCAGGTAACCCTCCTTTCCGTGCCGAGCACACTTGCGCTCCGGGACGTGCCCGTGGTGTTGGGGCTCGCGGCGTCGAACCGGGATCTTACCTATGACGTCGATGGCACCGTCAATGTGGGTGGCGAGAGTCTCAACCTGGATCTTCCATTTCATTTGAGCGGAGAGCTCACCCACGAGCAGCTTTTGCGAGCGACGATGAATTCGCTCCCGCGGTTTCCGTGATTTTTGCCCAAGCGCCTTGTAAGGGGCGGGCCAACCAACGGAGGGGCGCAAAGCAGGCGAAGAGTAAGATCATCATCAAGAGTGAAAACCAAATCACCGGTCCGAACATGACGCCGATGGTGGCGTGCATGGTCAGCCCGAAGGCGAGCCCTACCAGCCGCAGACGACGTACGCCGAACCAGAGGGGCGCGCCGAGCTCGTAGGCGAGGGTAAGGTATTGAAAGACGGTGAAAGCCGCGCCAGGGACGGCGATCGCAAGAAAGTGGGTGAACGCCGTTTGGTAGGAGTCGTGAAGATGGCTCCAGATGGCGTTGGGGTCGGATAGCCAATCCCCCTTTGCTTTTGCAATCCCCGAGGCGAGGTACATGAACACGAGCAGCGCCTGGAAGAACCGGACATTGCCCCAATGCACGTGGGTGGCAAGGCGGGTATCCGGCTCTCGCTGGCAACGCAGCCAGGCATCGATGCTGAAGCGTGCCCCCGCGGGCGACGCAAAGAGCGCGAGGGCCACTGCCGTTCCCAGCTTGTTGACGGTGAAGGCCTCCAGACGGTCGGCGAGCGCAAGATAGCCGAGGAGCCCCGCAAAAACGCCGCTCGTCCAGCGTGTGCGATAGCCGAGCGACGTGGCGAAACCGCTCGCCACCGTGGCGATCGCGACGAGGAACGCGAGCCATACCGGGATGGGCGGGATGTAAAGAGGCTGGCGATAGTCGGACACCGCGCGTTGCGGCACCACGAAGCCGACGGTGGTGAGCCAATGTTCGACGTGCACGAACCGCGACGCGAGAAACCCGAGGATCGCGAGGGGCGCGAAGAGGCGCACGAACTCGAGCCGCTCGATCGGCTGGAGCGCGGCGAAGCCCGCCGAGTGCGGCGCCGCCGGCCGCTCGCTCAAGGATCGCCTCCGCCGCAGCGACGGTTCACCACGTCGCGCGCCGTCGCGTACCAGACCTTGCGCTGTTCCTTGGGAAAACCGGCGAGCGGCGCGCGCTCGTAACGAGGGAAGGCGCTGCCCGGCGCGGGGATGGGAATGCGTAGACTGAGGAAAAGCATTCCTCCGATTTTGACCTGCTCGCGGAGATTGTAACGGTCCATCACGTAGCTCTCGAGCGCCTCCATGGTCGGACGATCATTGCGGTAGAAATGCAGCGCTCGATCGAAACGGCTCTCTTTGTCGTCGGCGTGGATCGGAAAAAAGGGCCGCACATCGACTTCGAAAGCTGGCCCTTGGCAGGGCAGCCCTTCGGCGCGGTACTCGATGCGGTAGGTGGCGGCGCGGGGGAAGAGAGCAGCGATTTGGCAGAAGAAGAGGACCGGACGAGGCACGAATCGATCGAGCCGGCCACCGCCTGCACCCTCGATGAAAACGCCGGCGATGTAGAGCGCGCCCACAACGCCGAGCCCCAGCCTGAGCCACCGAGGACCGGGTGACGGCGCGACTTGGATCGCCGACGCCGCCTCTTTTCTTTTCTTGGGTTCGCTCCGTCGAGCTTTACGTGCCACGCGCCCTCGAAGGATTCGAACCCTACCACCACTCGTGGCCCGTGGTGACGACGTCTAATGGTCGCCGGAACGCTTCGCCACGGAGCGCCAATGCCTGGAAGGTCCGGGCTTTATAGGTGTCCGCGGCGCTCCAACTTGGGTAACATCTGCGGGCGTGTCCCGTGATCACATCGATGTGTTGGGCAAGGTGCACCTCTTCGCCGGGATGGCTCCCGAGGCGCTGGAAGCAATCGCCTCGATAACGGCCGAAGAGTCTCACCCGCTCGGCGCGCTGATCTTTGCGCACGGCGATCCCGGGGACCGTTTCTTCCTCATTCTCGATGGCAAGGTTCGTATCAGCCGCAACGTGCCGGGAATGGGCGAGGAAGCGCTGGCCGTGCTCGGGCGCGGCGAGGTCTTCGGAGAAATGTGCCTTTTCGACGAGGCGCCGCGTTCGGCCGATGCCCGCGTCCACGAGCGATGCCGCCTGCTCAACGTATCGCGCGACCGTTTCGCGGACTTGCTCTTTTTGCGCATGGATCTCGCGCACGACGTTCTCTGGAACGCGGTTCGAATCCTGTCCAAACGGCTGCGGGAAACGAGCGACAAGCTCACCTTCCTTTCCATCAGTTCGAAGTTCTGACTTTCCCTTTCGAAATGCGGCAAGATCTCGTTTCTCGTTTCGTCATCTTCGTCGTTCTCTCGTTGGTGCGCACCGCGGCTGCAGAAACCGCACCTGCTGCGGACGCGTCCACCCCGGTGGCGTGGGGCGTCGAGGGCACGCCGCCTCGTTCCGTGGCGCTGCGTTTGACGATCTCGCCGGAATGGGCGTACCGCACCTTCCTCCAAAAGGAGCCGATCTCGCCGGACAAGCGATACGTCGCCTCCGGCATGTTGAGGCAGAGTGTACGTTTCGAGATTTACCCTCTCGCCTTTCCGTCTCCCGCTATCGAGGGGGCGAAGGACATCGGCTTCACTGCCAACTATTCGCGCGTTCTCGCGCTCATTTCGCGGGATATCGACACGGAGAACGACGTCGCGGGGCAGTGGTACCAATTCGGTTTTGGACTTCGCTATCGCATGCTCGGGGGGGAGGGCCCGCTGGCGCTCGGTCTCACGATCGGTATTCAGCGCTCGGTATTCGATTTCGACACCACGCCTTCGTCCCGTCCCGTTGCCATCGGCCGGTACACGCTCTTGCCAGTCGGCGCCGATATTCGTTACGCGTGGCGCAGATTCTCCATCTTCGCCGATGGTCGCTTCCTCGTGCCCTTGACGGTATCTCCGCCCGGTAACCGGACGCCTTCCGGGGCCAGGCTCGGTGGCCATCTCGCCGGCGGCGGGATCGTGCGTTTCGGCCGGTACTTCGAGCTCGAGGCGCGGGCGGACTACACCCTCATGTACCTGTCGCTTCCCGGTGTGGAAGGTCGCGACGAAGGGGACGCCACGGTACTCGACCAATACCTCGTGTTCAGCGTCGGGCCGACGCTCCTGCTCTATTGAGATCGGGCAACCATCCCCACGCGCGCGGAGCGTTCCATGAAGGATGAGGCCAGCTTTCGCCGGCCGAGCGGCGCGCCTCCGCTCGTGTTCGGGCATCGCGGCGTGCGCGGTGAAGCTCCCGAGAACACGATGGCTGCTTTCGAGACGGCGGCGGTGTCCGGCGCCGACGGCGTCGAGCTCGACGTGCGGCTTTGCCGCTCGGGTGAGCTGGTCGTGTGTCACGACGCGGACCTGTCGCGATTGACCCACGGCGGCGATACGCGCCGTGTCGCCGATCTCGATCGCGCCGAGCTCGCGCGTGTCGATGTCGGCGATGGCCAGCCGATCCCGCTTCTCGGCGAGGTGCTGTCGTGGGCCGAATCGCGCGGGCTTCGCGTCAACGTCGAAATGAAACGCGACGTGCCTGACCGCCGAGCCGTCGTGCGCGAGATCGCGCGACTCTTCGAACACGGGCCCCTTCCTCCCGTCCTCGTCTCGTCCTTCGATCCCTGGATGCTCGCTTATTTGAGCTGGCGATCGCCGTCGGTGCTTTTGGGTTATCTCTTCGCCTCCGATCAGACGCTCACCCGTTCCGGCTGGCCGGCCAAGGCGCTCCACGTCACTGCCGTACATCCCGAGCGCACGGAGATCGACGCGAAACGCTGCCGAGTTTGGCAAAAGCGCGGGCGGCTCGTCAATGTATGGACCGTCAACGACGCCGCGGAAGCGCGCGCGCTCGCAGCCATGGGCGTCGACGCCATCATCACCGATGTTCCGCGCCGCATCGGGGACGTCGTGCGGCAATGTTGAAAAACCGGTTCGCCGCTTTCAGCAAGCGCTTCCTCACGCTGGAGGACGGGCGCTACGGACGGCTCGTGGGCACTGGCGATCCCACGGCGATTCGCGTCGACGGGGCAGCGGATCGGGGAGGGCTCCTCGCATTTCACGGCTTTGCCGGCACGCCCAACGAGGTCCGGATGTTGACGGATGTCGCCGTCCGCCTCGCGCTTTCCGCCCGCGCACCCAGGCTCGCCGGTCACGACAGCGATGTGCGTAGCCTCATGACGGTCGGGTGGGACGACTGGGTTGACGATGCGACATCCGCGCTCTTCGAGCTTTGCGATTCGACCAGGCGGCGCGTCGTGGTGGGGGGGCTGTCGATGGGCGCGCTCTTGGCGGCTCACCTCGCGGCCGAGCACTCGGACCGCGTCGCGGGTCTCATTGCGCTCGCCAACGCGACCCACCTTCGTCTGCCGTCTCCTGCGCTCATGCTGCACCTGTGTGCAAGGTTGCGGCCCTTCGACAACGGTTTCTATGTTCCCAAGGCCGGGGCCGACATACGAGACCTAGAGGCCCGACGCGGGCACATGACGTACGACGTGACGCCCATCCGCAGCGCCGTCGAGGTCTTGCGCGCGGGCCGCGAGGTGCGTTCTCAACTGGCGCGGGTAACGTGTCCTACCCTGGTCATCCACGGCGCACTCGATCGCGTCTGTCCTGTCGGCAACGCCGCACGATTTGCGAGTGCGCTCGGTACAAAAGACGTGGAAGTCGCCATCATGCCGCGTTCCGGGCACATCGTTACCGCCGATGCCGACCGCGCCGAGGTCGCTCGCCTGATCGAGGAATTCACCCGGCGGTTGATTCCCACGATGTGAAGCGCGGGTTCAATCGACGCGCCCCGCCAGCCGCGACTTCGGCGGAGGTGTGCGGTTCACCTGCATCGTCCCCCACCGAAGCGGGAGTGTTTTATAAGAAACCAACTGAAGCGGCATGCTAGTTTGCAAATAATGGCCGGTGGGAAAGACCGGAAGGGCGCCTGCGAGAAGTGCGGGAACTACGAGACACTTGCGTTCTCGCACGACATCGCTCGCAACGAATACCGCTGGCTCTGCAGGGAGTGCCAGGGCGGTAGCGTGAATACCAG
>DATHEQ010000129.1:0-3027 GCA_035318505.1 Polyangiaceae bacterium
GCTGGGCACTAGTGCGTCGATGGTGATGCCGGGCCGAGCCGCCCGAGGAAACCGAGCACCGCCTGCGTGAAGAGGTCGTTGTTGTCACCCGCGATCATGTGCCCCGCGCCGCTCACATCGGCGTATTCGGCGTGAGGAACCAACTCCAGAAATTGCCGTACTTCCTGCTCGCCCACGACGTCGCTCAATTTTCCTCGTACGAGAAGCGTGGGAACGGAGAGAGCGCGCGCCGACGCCTGCAGCCGATCGGGGCGCAGTGGACTGCTTTCCGGCGTCGAACGGCGCAAGAACTTGGGGTCCCAATGCCATCGATAGCGCCCGTCGGTTCCGCGGCGCACGTTCTTGGCGAGCCCGTCGAGGTTCGGTGGCCGCTTGCGCTGAGGCTGGTAACGCGCAATCGCCTCGGCCACCTCTTCGAGCGACGCATAACCTTCCGGCTTCTGCGACATGAAATCCACGATGCGTTGGATTCCGGCGAGCTTGGCACTCGTGGCGATGTCGACCAGCACGACTGCGCGCGCCAAACCGGGGGACTCGCCCTCGGCGAGAAGGGCAGTCAGCCCGCCGAGCGACGCACCGACGAGCACGGGCTTCACGCTCGCCGTGGGCGGCGAATGCGAGCTCGGCGCGCTCGAGGGCGTGGCGATGGCGGCGATCACCGCCTTCAGGTCGGCGACGAAGGCATCGACGAGGTACGTGCCGGAGGGCGACCAATCGCTCTCTCCATGGCCGCGCCCATCCAGCGCAATGGCGCGGTAACCGGCCTGTCCCAAGGCGAGGGCGGTGTCCCCCCACGCGTGGCGCGTTTGCCCGCCGCCGTGCATGAGAATGACCGGCGGGGCGTCGAGCGCGCCGTACGCATCGCCGATGAGCGTGAGCCCCTCGTCACCGCGAAACGTGACTCGCGTGGCGCTCGGATGGGCGCCGCCCGCCGGCGGCGCTAGGGTGCCTGCTTCTCCCATTGAAACATGTTCTACCTGGGCGTGCCCCGCTCAGCAAGGGCGAGTGCGGCCCCGCGCCCAAGGAGCGGTGCGCGCTGCCCGAAGACGGATCGCAGCGCGGCACGCGCCGCCCAATAGCCGCACATCCCGTGCACGCCGCCTCCCGGCGGTGTCGAGCTCGAGCAGATGTAGATGCCCTTTGCCGGCGTGGAATAGGGGACGGCGCGGGCGACGGGTCGCGTGAAGAGCTGCCCCAGATCGGCGACGCCGCCGGTGATGTCACCCCCCACGTAGTTCTCGTTATAGCGCTCGAGGGCAGCGGGCGACATGCGACTGCGCGCTAGAATACGGTCGCGAAAACCAGGGGCGAATCGTTCGACTTGGCGCTCGATCACGTCGGTCATGTCGAGGGTCGAACCAGGCGGTACGTGACAATAGGCCCACCCGGTGTGCCGGCCCTCGGGTGCTCGCGTCGCGTCGAAGAGACTCTGCTGCGCAACGAGCACGTACGGCTTTTCCGGATGCGTACCGCGCCAGACGTCGGCCTCCGCTTGAGCGATCTCCTCGAAGGTGCCGCCCAAATGAACGGTGGCAGCGCGCGCGCAATCAGCGTTTCGCCAGGGAATTGGCCCGTCGAGCGCCCAGTCGACTTTGAAGACACCGGGACCGTAACGGTAGCGAGCCAGACGATCGCGGTACCCGCGCGGGAGTCGATCGCCGCAGATCGCCGACAACTGGCGGGGGGTGACGTCGAAGAGCACGGCGCGGGCAGAGGGTAGATCGGCGAGCGATCGAATGGCGCGGTCGGTTTCGATCTCTCCGCCGAGGCTCTCGAAGTACGCGCCGAGAGCGCGCGCGATCGCTTCCGAGCCGCCGCGCGCAAACGGCCACCCATAGGCGTGCCCAACCAGCATCAAGACGAGGCCGATGGCGGCGGAGGTGGCGCGATCGAAGGGCAGGATCGAATGCGCCGCGCAACCCGCAAAAAGCGCGCGCGCGCGGGGCTGCTTGAACAGCGCGTCGGCGAGTCCCGAGGCCGAGCGCAGACCCCAGACGCCGAAACGCAGGAGAAGGAATGGATGCGCCGGCCAGCGCAAGGGGGCGAGTAGCCCGGGGATGAGATGCTCGTGCGCGCGCACCAACGGTCCCATGAGTCGGCGATAAGCGTCACCATCGACGCCGAGCGCGCCGGCGGTTGCCTGTACGGAAGTCTCGAGCACGGCGGCGTCCCCATCCTCGAGTGGATGAGCGAGGGCAGCGGGCGGATCGACCCAAGAGAGCCCGAATTCGGCGAGCGGAAGCGCGCGGAACAGCGGCGAAGCAACGGCCATGGGATGGATGGCCGAACAAATATCGTGTTGAAAACCGGGCAACGTGAGCTCGCCGGTGCGCGTTCCGCCGCCCACACGCGTGTGCGCCTCGACGAGCAGGACCGATCGACCCGCGCGCGCGAGAACGATCGCTGCCGCGAGCCCGTTGGGCCCGGAGCCAACGACGACGGCATCGTACGAAGGGTTTTTCGCCATGTGGGAGGGGGGCTGCGCTCGCAGTCGCGCCGGTGCCGGTCACTTCCGTACATTCGACGACACTTCGCCGCAACGACCGGTGAACCGTCAAGATGCGGCGGTATTTGCCGTAGATACGATGGTGTCGACAGCGGAACGGCGCTTCTTGAAGATAAAACGCTTAGCGTATTTTCGCGTCATTTCCTTAGCCGCGATCGTGACGGGCTGCTCGGTCTACGCCAATGACCCCCTGCCCGACGCCGCTCCCCCGGCGACGGGCGGCGCTGGCAGCACCGCTATCGACGGCGCGACCGGGGGATCGGGCGGCACCGACGGCGGCGCGAACCCTGATGCGTCCGCCGCAGGATCGGGCGGCTCCACGGGAGCCACAGGGGGCAGCACCAGCGGAAAAGGTGGCACCGGGAGCGGCAAGGGCGGCAGCGGCGGAGCTGGATCCACCGGGCCCACGGGAGGCGTCGGCGGCGCGGCAGGCAGCGGCGGTCGCGGCGGCATGGATCCCGGCGACGCTTCCGCAAAGGGCGGCGCGGCGGGAACCGGCGCATCGGGTGCAACCGGCGGCG
>DATHEQ010000130.1:0-11338 GCA_035318505.1 Polyangiaceae bacterium
TTGCTCATGGCGTGCAGGCAGACGGCCTCGAGCTGAGGATGCACTTTGCGAATCGCCGAGGGAGGAATCGGATCCGACGATACGTGCTGAACGGCGATGCCGAGCGGCGTGTCGGAATCGAAGGGCGTCTTTCCGGCGAGGAGATGATAGAGCACGATCCCCATCGAATAGAGGTCGCTGCGCGCGTCGACGTCCTCGCCCCGCGCTTGCTCGGGCGACATGTAATCGGGCGTTCCTACGATCACGCCTTCCGTGGTTTGGTGCGGAGCAAAGGGGTGCGAGTCGCCGACCGGCATCGCGAGCTTGGCGATCCCGAAGTCACACACCTTGACGATGTCGATAGCGTTGCCCTCGTCGTCGGTGCCGCGCAGAACGAGGATGTTTTCGGGCTTGAGATCGCGGTGCACGATGCCCACGTCGTGCGCCTTGGCGAGCGCCGCGAGAGCCTGCGAAGTGATCTGCGCGACCCGGTCGTCCTCGAACGGCCATTCCTTCTGCATGATGGTGAGGAGGTTGTCGGCCTCGACGTATTCCATCACCAGGTAGAGCAGCTCGTCGTCTTTGCCGAAGTCGAGCACGCGCAGCGAGTTCGGATGCTCGAGGCGCGACGCCGAGAACGCCTCGAGTTTGAAGCGATCGACGAAGCTCGGATCTTGCGCCAGCGTCTGATGCAGCACTTTGACCGCGACGGTTTTGTCGAGCGCGATTTGTCGAGCGCGATAGATCGTCCCCATCGCGCCGGTGCCGACCTCGCTCTCGATCGTGTACTTATTCGCGAGCGTGCGGCCAATCAACGTGGTGGAGGTGTCGTTCGGCATGAGGAAGTACCGTGACTCGCGCTTGAAGATTGGCGAGTCCGCGAACTAGCCGGAAAGCTAGCTAACAATCCAGCCCGGAACAAGGGGCTTTCGAATCAAGATTTCTACACTCGTCAGGCGCTTCCCAAGCGCTTCCCAGGTGTTTGGCGAAGCCTTCGATTACGGTTCTGTTATGACACTGCGGCCACAGATTTCTGTCGAGCGAAACGCGATCTGCGCCCTCCCAGACCGAGACAGTAGTGTTAGATTGCGCGCCGATCATGCCTCCCCCCATGCCGCTGCTCTTGCCGATCCGAGGACGAAAATGGATCTGGGTTGCTCTTGCAACAACTACGCTCCTCGGATGCATTCGGTTTCGTAATGATGCTGTAACCGACGGCGGCATCGATTCGGGCGGTTCCCCCGATGACGAGAGCGATGCCAGCACCCCCATCGAGGGGGGAGATGCCGTCGTCATTCCCCCGCCCGTTTGCGATCGATTCAACCCGAACATCACCGAGAGCATCGCCGGCGAATTGATTACGCAACTGACGATCAACGATTGTCGGTTGCGCCGCCATTTCGCGATCCTGCCGCCGATCGCCCTCACGCATCTGCAGGAGTGCCTCACTGCCCAAATCGGGCAGGTCATGGGCTGCCGACACCCCGACGGACAGCCGTTCAAATACCCGACCGTCGACTCCAAGCAGGTATTCTGCCGCGACATGAAGAGTAGCCACATGGGGCTTTCCTCGAGCGACGGCGATTTCGATGCCTTCATCGCCGATTTGGATCAAGCGCTCGACTCGAACGGTTTGACCACCGAGGAAAAGATGCGCGTCCTAACGGTATTCGGCGGCACGCGCAGCGACATCGTTCGATTGAAGGACGCAGGACCGACGTTGCCCTGTGATGCGCCCGACGCAACGTAGTCACTTGACGAGTGTTGCGCGTCGCCTTTGAAAAACCTTTCAAGTTAGCAAAAGAGGAGACCTCGCCGTGAACTCCCGACTTGCTTCACGCCTTGCATTTTTGACTTTCCTCGTCGCCGCCAACTGTGGAGGCCCTCAGGACTGTCCCCGTGCGGCAACTGCGCCCATGCCCGCGTCGCCCGCCGCGACGACGGCGGCGCCCTCCGCCCAAGCGAACGCCGCTCCCACGGTGGAGGAAGCGAGAGCCTTTTTGGACGGCGTCGACAAGGAGCTCCGCCGCCTCTGGATCGCGCGTGATCGCGCCGGATGGGTCAATCAGAACTTCATCACCGACGACACCGAGGCGCTCTCCGCGGCCGGCGAAGAGGCGACGGCAGAATACGTAGGCAGGGTCATCAAAGAGAGCGGTCGCTTCGAATTACTCCCGCTCCCCGACGATCAAAAGCGTCAGCTGCGACTGCTCAAGCTCGCGCAAACGGTTCCCGCGCCGTCGTCCGCTGTCGAACGCGCCGAGCTGGCCAACGTCGAAACGTGGATGACGAGCACCTACGGCAAGGGGAAGTACTGCCCACCCAAGCTGGGCGGCAAGTGCCAGAACCTCGACGAGCTATCCAAGATCCTGCGCACGAGCCGTAAATACGACGAGCTCTTGGAGGCTTGGACGGGCTGGCATTCGATTGCCCCCCCCATGCGCGAGAAATTCGCTCGCTACGCCGAGCTCGGCAACAAGGGGGCACGCGAGATCGGCTTTGCCGACATGGGCGCGCTCTGGCGATCGGGATACGACATGCCGGCTGCCGATTTCGAAGCCGACATCGAGCGTCTCTGGCGCGACACGAAGCCCCTTTACGACCAGCTTCATTGCTACGTCCGCGCCCGTCTGCGCAAAAAATACGGCGCTGACAAGATCGGTGAGCGCGCCGCCATCCCCGCGCATCTTCTCGGCAACATGTGGGCACAGGACTGGGTCCATGTCTACGACTTGGTCGAGCCTTACCCGGGACAGCCCTCGCTCGACGTCAGCAAGAAGCTGAAGGACAAGAAGCTCGAAGGCGCCGCCATGGTCAAGGTGGGCGAGAAATTTTTCACCTCGCTCGGCTTCGATGCGCTGCCCGATTCCTTCTGGAAGCGATCGCTCTTCGTTCGACCCAAGGATCGCGACGTGGTCTGCCACGCCAGCGCGTGGGACGTGTCGTACGCGAACGACCTTCGCATCAAGATGTGCATCGAGCCGACCGAGGAGGACCTCATCACCGTCCACCACGAGCTCGGTCACGACTATTACTTCAACCAATATTACAAGATGCCAATGCTGTTTCAATCGGGAGCCAACGACGGTTTCCACGAAGGCATCGGCGACACGCTCGCTCTCAGCGTGACGCCCGCCTATTTGAAGAGCATCGGCTTACTCGACAACGTTGCCGACAATGGCAAAGCCGCCATCAACCAGCAGCTCAAGATGGCACTCGACAAGATCGCCTTTTTGCCATTCGGCCTCTTGGTCGACAAATGGCGCTGGGACGTGTTCGCCGGCAAAACGCCGACCGAGAAATACAACGCCGCGTGGTGGGAGCTGCGCAAGCAGTACCAGGGAGTGACCGCGCCGGTAGCCCGCTCCGAGGCCGATTTCGATGCCGGGGCCAAGTTCCACGTCCCCGCCAGCACGCCCTATATTCGTTACTTCTTGGCTCGCATTTACCAATTTCAGTTTCATCGGGCTCTCTGCAAGGCGGCTGGGCACAAGGGTTCGCTCGAAACTTGCTCGATTTACGGCAACAAGGAGGCGGGCGCGAAACTGAAGGCCATGTTGGCTCTCGGCGCGAGCCGTCCCTGGCCGGAGGCGATGCGCGCCCTCTCGGGTGAAACGAAGGGCGATGCCACGGCGATGCTCGAGTATTTTACGCCGCTGGCGAAGTGGCTCGAGAACGAGAACAAAGCCGAGAAATGCGGTTGGTGACCACGCCCGATTTCGAGCTCGCTCGGCCACCCCCGCTGTTAGAAGGTGACCGAGCCGTAAATCCGGAAAAATCCCCCGCCGAGCGCGAGGCGTCCAAGATCGAGGTCCCCGGTACGGCGGGGATCGTCACTCGCGAGATCGGGATGCATTTGGAGCGTCGCGGAGCTCGCATACCCGTAGCCGCCTTCGGCCGCGAGCCACCAGCGAACGGGTGAAGCGGAGGCGTCGCTGTGGGGTCCGAGCAGAAACGCGGCGCCGGCGCTCGCATCGAGGCCGAAGGTCCAAGCGTTCGCGACGAAAGGCGCTATCGCGAGCTGGTCACTGAGTTGCGCGCTTTGCTGGATGGCCGATGGAGTCAATCGAACGAGTCCGTAGACCCAAGGTGCGAAGTGATAACGACCCTCGAGCGCCAGAGCCAGCCGATGGGTGCTCAGGCTGGTCGGTTGGTCGCGTGCCATGGCGCTGCGCGCGCCGTACTCCCAGAAAAACCCGGGTGCGAGCGAGAACGCTTCGTAGTCGAAGACCGTTCGCGATACGCCGAGCGAAAAGCTCGTCAGCACGTTGTCGCTCGCGAACGGGTCGAAGCCCGGGTCGGTGACGAAGGTCGAACGCATGCCGACCTGGCCTTGCCAGAAGCTTTCGCGGTTACCGTAGAGCGGCTGAGCAGCGACCTGCCGCGCGATTGCCAGCGACGCGAGCACGGGTCCCGCCAAGAGCGCGACCGAGAACCGGGCCCCTCGCGAGCGGCTGCGAGGGGCGGAGCGAAATCGAAAGCTCATGGAGCAAGGCCTTCCAGCAGCACGGCTGCATAGCGCCGACTCACGGCTGCGTCGGGGGCAAGTGCATCGAAAACGGTGACGCCCACCGTGGGACCGGGATACCACGCAGACGTGTCGTCGAGCGATGCAATCGGAGCATGGAGGGTATGGAGCGCCAGCAAGGCTCGGCCTCCATCGCTGCGCTCGATTTCCACCACGTCGGAGACGGGCCGATCGACGTCGACCGCGACGATGTGCGCACCAACGAGGGCGATCTGTGCAAGCGCCTTTTGCGACAGGGCGAACGCCCAGGCGCGGTCGCCTTCGCGCGAATAGCGGAGCATCACCCTACCGGTGGTGCTGAGCGCATTGGTGAGATGTTGCTCGGGATCGAGTACGTAGAGGGCGCTGGTCGACGTCTCGACGATCTTGAGGTTGCGCTCGGGGAGGCTCACCACCGAGGCGACCGTGCCATTCAGGTTGAGCGTCTCGATGCTCTTCAGCGTATCGATGGAGCCGAAGGGAATGTTCGGCACCTTGTCGAGGTCCCAAAAGGCGATGGAGTTGGTGCGCCCGTCCGTGGACCAGAGCATCAACTGATCGCCGACACCGGTGCGGTCCGACGCGAATCCCGCCACCGGCGAAATGCGCTGGTACGTCGTCGCAAACTTGGCGGTGAGGGTCTGGTTGTCATCCACCTTGATGAGAAAGCCGGTGGCTGTCGTCGAGGAAGGAACCATGACGGCCAGCCGCGGGCCTTGGTTGGTGTTGACGAAAGCGATGTCGCTCGGCACGCCGCCGACGACCGCGGCGTTCGGCGTGGGGATGAAGTCGTTCTCGGGCGGCGCATTGTCGGAGGGCCCGAGCGTATAGATGATGACGTTGTCATCGGCGTTGGTCCGCACCGCGAGCGCAGGGAAACGCCTTATACTGCCCGCCTCGCCCGGATCGACCGCGATGCCGGCGGGAGAGAGCGCGCGCGAATCGGTGCGCGGATCCTTCACGGGCAGGCTGACTTCCGGGCGATCGGGGTGCTCGAGATCGAGCAGCATCACATCGCGATCGGTCTCGACGACCAAGAGCCGCCGATCGCCGGCGGGAAGATGCAGCGGATCGGTAAAGGTGAGTCGCTGGGGCGAGCCGCCGATGTTGCTCGGCAGGTTGCGCCGTCCGGGGTTGTCCTGGCTCGGCGGAGCGGCCAGATCGACGATGATGAGCTCGTTGGGGTTCTTGATGAAGGTGCCACCTGCCGAGTTGCCGGCGTAGACGACCGCGTAGCGACCAGCGGGGTCGAGCGCGAGCGACGTCAGCGCGTCGGGCAGCTCGTAGCGCTTGACCTGTGCGGCGTGACCGGCCTCGAGCACGCTGAGCGCCGGACCCTCGTCGCTCGGGCGCAGGCGCACCGGGTCACCTTGCGAGAGAACGAACGTGCGTTCCCGGTCGGCCGAAGTCGTGGTGGAGACGATCCCCTTGCCCAACCGCACAGCTTTGAAGTCGAGCTTCTCATCGGCGCTCGCCGTGATGACGAGGCCCCGATTCAAGACCCTATCGACGAGAACGGCGGCGTCGCGCAGTTGCCCGAGCGAGAACTCCTGCGCGGCGGCGTCCCACTCCGGCGCGCGGTCGCCGCAAGCCGAAAGGACCGCCGCACCGGCGATGGCGAAGAGACGGATGCCTCGGATCATCACTTACCTCCGTCCTTCTTCGTCCACTCGACGACACCTGCCCCCAGCTCGAAGCCGGTGATGGTGCGCACCTGCTCGGACGCAGCGTCGATGAAACTGACGCGGCCCCCCGGATGCTCTTGGGCGACGAAGGCTTGTCCCGCCGAGCCGACGAACCCAGCGGCGGTGGGCGGGCTCGCGAGAGCGTAGCGATCCACGACCAGCGACGGCATACGGGCGAGGTAGACGGCGTAGGTCTTCTTGATGTCGTCGCGAACGGGGATGATGGCGCGGTCTCCAGCGGGGGAAATCGCGACCGATAGCACGGGGGCGTCGGTCGCCTGGATGACGGGTGTTTGGCTGCCGAAAAGTGGCATCACACTGAAGGCGCCCGGGCTCGTGAAGGCTTGCCCTTTGAACGAGTTATGGACGACGACGGCGTGCTCGGCGGTGGGCGACGCGAACACCGAAAGCACCGGCGCGTGCAGCGCGACCGAGCGGTGCGAGGGCGGCGAACCCAGCCCGAGCACGGTGATGTCGTTGATGGCGACCGCATTGGTGTAAAGCAGCGCCAGCTCGCCGTGCGGCGCGATCACGACGGAGCCCACCGTTTCACCGGCGACGGAGATGTCGTCGAAGGCAGTCGCGCCGCGACCTGGCACCGGAAGCACCGCGATGCGCGCTTCGTTGCGAACGACCGCGACCGCGCGGTTGCCGGTGTCGGCGAGATCGAGGTCGGTGACGGGACCGGAGAGCGTCCATGACCAGCGCGAGCCGTCGGCCAGGTCGATGACGGTCACCACCGCGCTGCCCTCGCGCCGGAAAATGGCGAACGCGCCGTCGGGGGTGATGGACACATCGGCCTTGCCCGCCACCGGTGGCGTCGTCGTGCCGTCGATGGAGGCGTCGCCGCGCGCGTCGCCCACCGCGCCGTCTGCGGGGCCGCCGTCGCGCTCCGTGCTCGCATCGCGAGCCGCATCGAATGGCGCGCCATCGGGAAGCAAAGTATCGGCTGTCGCGTCGACCGTGGGCCCCGTCTCGCCGGCATCCTCTGCGTCGCGAGGACCTGCGTCCGCTGCGTCGAGGGCAACGTCATCCGCTCCCCCGCCGTCGCTATCCATGGCCGCGTCGGGCGCTCCACCATCGGGATCGGACGCGTCGGATTGCGGCGCCGCGAAGGCAGCCGTGATCGGGTCGGCAGCGTCGAGCTTCAACGTCCGGAGCACGCGCGGATCACGGGCGATCGAGAGATCGACGACCGTGATGCCATCTTCCGTCACCGCGAACACACGCGGCGGATCGGCGGCGAAGGTGACGCTGCTCGGGCGAAAGCCGACGGTGCGCACGGGCACGCGCGAGGGCGGGGCGTTGTCCTCGAGATCGATGATCGAAATCTGCTGAAAGCCCTCGATGACGTCGGGGCGAACGACGCGCGTGACGTCGGTCCATGCGACGGCCCACCGCCCGTCGGGCGAGATGGCCCACGAATTGGCGCGCGGCGCGATCGCGTAGGTACGCACCTCGAGCGTTCCGTCGAGCCCTTGCGAAAGGTAGGTGGCGTCGTCCGACAGCACGTTGAGAACGACAGCGCGGTCCCCCTGGCCAGGGACCGCGGCGATGAACGTCGGCCCCTGTCCGGCGGCAACGGTCTTGACCTGGAAGGTCGCGGCGTCGATGAGCGCCACGCGGCCCGTCTTCGGGTTCGTCGCCCAGACGAACCGCTCGGTGGCGACCGGCGCCTCGAATGCCTTTTCGACCTCCATTTCGGGCGGCGCTGCATCCTTGCTCCCGGTGCCGGGGCCCGGGTCGATCCCTCCCCCGCCCGTACCCGATGTCCCGCCGCTGCCCGTGCTACCGGAGCCGGACCCGCGGGGCTCACTGGCACTCTCGGAGGAGGCGCCACAACCGCTGATCGCGAAGAGACCTAGGCCAAGGAGCAGCCCACTATGGGAAAGTCGTTGCATCGCGCCTCGAACGGCGGCGCCCGGTGCGCCGCAAAATCCCGTTGTTCCAACGGCTAAGCAATTTACGAGCCAACCACGAGTTTCCCTACAACCGCAAGGGATTTGCGCTCGATTGCCCGTGCGCCTAGCCGGCGCTCGTTGCCCCGAAGGATTGCCCGCATGACAGCCATGTCGTGTGGCGCCGGCGGGTGGCACACCTGCTACGTGCGGCGACGTTGCCGCGCAGCCCGACCCTGGTCGCGGCCGAGCAGCCCAAGGACGGCATTACAGCTTGGTACGGCGAATGACCTCGGCTTTGAACTTGGAGGGGTCGGCGGGAAAATCGGCGAGGAGCCGATCGGCCGGGCATTGCGCGCGCGCGGCGAGCGACTCGAGCGGCGCAAGGTAGACCGTTTCGTCTTGACCGTCTGGCGCGCGCCGGGCCCGCCGGGCGAGACCTTGTTTGGCAATACCGAGCATGGCCTGGGCCGTGTCCGCCACCGGTTTGCCGCGCAGCTTTGCCGCGAGGCCGAGCTTGGCGACTTCCGGACGAAGCGACTGCATCTCGTCGAAGGTGAAGCTCGCTGTCAGCTTTTCGGCGGCCTCGAGCGCGGCGGCATCGTAGAGGATGCCCGTGAAGATGGCCGGGATGGCCGCCGCGAGAGGAACGGACTGCGAGTCGTTGCCCCGCACTTCGATGGTGTGTTTGAGCCTCACTTCGGGGAAGAGCGTATTGATGTGAAGCTCCCAATCGTGGATGTCGGCTGTCTCGCCCTGGTAGCCGTTCTTCCAGAATGTGCGGAACGTCTGGCCGGTGTTGGGTATGACTTTGCCGTTGCGTTTGATGAGGAACATCGGCACGTCGAGCGCCCATTCCACATAGTCGGCAAACGAGCTGTCGGCCTTCCAGAGAGCGGGCAGAAGGCCTTGCCGATCGGGGTCGACCGCGAGCCACACCTTGGCGCGTTCGCTGCGCTCGCCCGTGAGCCGACCCTCGTAGAAAGGAGAGTTGGCAAACATCGCCGTCACGATGACCGACAGGCGGAGCGCGACGCGCATCTTGAGCATGGCGTCTTCTTCTGACCCGTAGTCGAAGTTTGCCTGCACGGTGGCGGTGCGCCGCATCATGTCGACTGCGCGGTTTCCTCGCGTGGGCAAGTACTCGCGCATGATCGCGTAGCGGAGCTTGGGAACCCAGGAAAGATCTTCTTGTCGCGCGAAGGGATGGAAACCTACGCCGAGCCAGGAGATGCCGAGCGGATCGGTGATGGAGTGCAGCTCGGCCAAATGGGCGTTCGTTTCGGCGGCAATGGCATGCACATCCGCGAGGGGAGCGCCGGAGAGCTCGAGCTGGCCCCCGGGTTCGAGGGTCACCGACGCCCCGTCGCGCGTCAAAGCGAGAATCGGCCCGCCTTCGACCTCGGAAACCGCCGTCCAACCGCGCTGCTGGAGCGCCGCAAAGATGCCGGTGATTCCGCGTTCGCCGTCGTAAGGAAGGGCGGCGCCGGTTTCTGTGATCACGCCGAACTTCTCTGCTTCGGCGCCGATGCGCCACCGGTCCGGTGGTTTGATGGCCTCGTGGAAGGGTCGGAATAAGTCGTCGCGGGAAAGGGCCATGGTGCCGCACGGTTCTACGATACGCGTGAGCCATGGGCCAGCGGATCCGCCCACCGCCCGCCATTCACCGCATCGATCGCTGCGGGTGACCTAATGGTCGATGCGCCGGTGGACGCGTGGCGCTCTCCGGTTTCCTGTCCGGCACGTCAGCTGTTGCTCGGCAAGCGCCGTTCGGGTCACGGTTCGGTTCGGCCGTCAGCGCTTGGCGTGAAGCTCCGACTCCAAACACGCCACGACATCCTGGAATTGAAGGCGATCCGACTCGCTCAGCGAGACGAGCTTCCGGTGCGCGTCGAGCATGGTGTTGAGCAGGTCTTCCTGGGACTGTGGCTCGGCTTCGATCGGGTCGTCCGACACTGCCGAAAAATCCGCGGGGTCGGTGACGATCTCGAAAATCTGGTCGAAGCTCATGCTGCGCAGCACGCAATTGATGTTGTCGCTGGTCGAAACGATGACGCTCCGTCCGCCCCCCGCCTTTTGGACGCGCTCTGCGATGCGCGCCAAGAGCCCGAGGTTGGTACTGTCCAGGTTCTCGGCTTCGGTGAGGTCGAAAATGAGACCGCCCACGCCCCCCTTTTCGAGCATGCGATCGGCGAAGCGGTTGATCGAGGTGGCCAACATGTAGTCCACCCGGCCGAAGTAACGCAGCACGTGAAAGCCCTCTTTTTGGGCATGGGTAACGTGTCCGTTAGGCATTCCGCTCTTCCTCCCAACGCATGAAGAGAAGGGCCACGTCGTCGCTGAACGCGGTGGATTCGTCGAGCCCCAGGCGGGTGAGCACGGAATCGAGATCGCGCGCCTGCCGCGTGATGTCGGCGAGCTCGGCTCGTTTCGCCCGGTGGGTGTCGGCCCCGTGCAGCTCGAAGACGCCGTCCGACACGAGCAAAAGGCGCCCGCCCGGTAGAAACGCGGCTTCCCCTTGCACGAGAGGACCGCCGCCGGGCAGGTTGAGCGGACAGCCACTCGACGCCAGCTCGACCACCTCCGATCCGTGAGCAAGAAACGGAAAGGGGAACGTCCCGGCGTTGGCATAGATGAGATACCCGGTCGCGACGTTGGCGACGCCGTAAAACATGGTGATGTGCTTTTCGAGCCGGTGAGTCTTCAGGTCGGCGTCGAGTCGCTGCAGAAACTGGGTCGGGTGCAAGATCGTCTCGTCGCCTCGCGACGACAAAAGCTCGCGGTATTTTTCGACGAGCGTCGTGAGGATGGCCGTGACGAAAGCCGACGCCGCGCCGTGACCTGCCACGTCGGCCAGATAAAATCCCGCAAACCCGTCCCCCAGCGGAAAATAGTCGACGAAATCGCCGCTCAGGAGCTGGGAGGGAAAGAGGCGACGAAAAAAGCGATAGGGGCCGACGCGCAAGCCATCGACGGGCAAAAGCTGAAACTGGAGCTGCCGCGCCGCTCGCTCATCGGCGCGCAACTCGTCGAGAGCCGATGTCAAACGACCGTTCATCTGTTTGAGGCTTTCGGCGTACTCGCGATTTTGCCGCAGCAAGGCGGCCTTCTCGAGCCCGCGCCAGATGCCGCGCAAAAGAATCTCGGTGTCGACCACCGGCTTGGAAACGAAATCCCACGCACCCCGACGGAGTGCCTCGACGACGTCGGTCATCGTCCCTTCTCCGGAGACGACGACGACCGGTGTTTCGGGCGACTCTTCGACGAGC
>DATHEQ010000131.1:0-5782 GCA_035318505.1 Polyangiaceae bacterium
GCCCCGGCTATTTGCGGAAGGCCTGGGCAGCAATGAGAACGTCGGGGTTCTTGGGGAAGCTCTTCACCAGGTTGCGAACGTAGGGGAGCCCGCGTTTCTTGTCGCCCAGATCGCCCATTGCGAGAGCGGCCACGACCCGCCACAGCAACGGCGTCATCGGGGAGGGTGGGTCGAGGAGCGCAGCCTTGGCGCGCGATTCGGCGAGACGCGGCCCGTCGGCATCGATGTAGCAGAGCACCCAAGAAGCCATGGGTCCGAGCACCTGCGCGTTCTTGGCGATGAACGAACGTGCTTCGTCGCCCTTGTTCGTCGCGAGCAGAACCAAGATCCGCTCGACGACCGTGCGCGCGGTGGGCATGGCTGCAGCCTGGCTCGACGGCGCTTCGGCGTCGGCCGCACGGTCCGTGTAGCGTAGGTGCCGCGCTACGCGCAGCGCGCGCGGTGGGCGATCTTTCGTATCGCGGAAGCGATCGATGAGCTCGTTGGCGACGGTGAGATTGCCGGTGTCGAGTGCCGCATCGATGGCGATGACGTCGCCCCAGGCGACTTCGGGGGCAGCCAGCGCTCGTAGCGCCGCAGGCTCGAGCGCGATGTTGCCCTTCAACACGTCGACGGCTCTGAACAAGGCTGCCATTTCCGGTCGCGTCCTGGCGTCGGCGGGCAGCGTCTCCAAGGCGAGCGCTACGCCGTCGGGGTCCACGCGTTCGTACGCAACCGACGCGCGCACGATGGCGACGTCGGGAAGAGACGCGTTCAGCTCGTTGACGGCGTTGAGCGCTTCGTCGAGCCTCCCACCGGCCAGCGCGACGCGAGCCGCCAGCACGCGGGCGGGCGGATAGACGGCGCTGAATGAGACGGCTTGCAGTGCTGCTCGCCGCGCCAGTGCCTCGTCGCCCATCTGCAGAGCGAGAGAACCCAACCAAGTGGCGACGCCGGGTGTCGTCGCGGTGGCGAGGGCGCGGACGATCGCCGACCTGGCGTCGAGCACGGAGTTCTTTTCGATCGACTGCAAAGCGTCGATGGCGCCGGGCACCGCGCGGAGCGCGACCGGAAGCTCGTCCTTGTGCGCTTTCGTCTGCTCTGCCTCGAGTGGAGCAGGACCCCGCGCCGAATCGCGCGCCCACGCCAGCGCTGCGAGCGCCGACGTCTCTGCGCGGTTTTGCCATTTGCTGCGGATGTGCCGCACGATCTCGAGGCCCTTCAGCCGATCGCCTTCCAGAATGACGGCGCGCGCGAGCAGGACTTGGGCAGGCAAGAGCTCGGGGTCGAGGTTGACGGCGAGCTGATAGCGCTCGGCGGCGCGAAGATCGCCAGCGCGTTCGAGCGCGACGCCCGCGAGAAGCTGGTAGTACGCGTTCTTTTTGGCGGGACCATCCCATTGCGGTAAGAGCGCCGCCGCCCCGGCCGTATCGCCCTGCGCGATGAACGACCCGATGCGCGCAAAGGCGAGCTCCACCTCGGGAACGCCGGTCTGCCGTGCGCGGGCGATGGCGCTGTCGATCCCCTGACTCTCGCCTTCCGCCTCGAGCAGCCTGAGCACGCGGTTGGTCACCCAGAGAAGCGCGGTCTGCGCGCTATTCGGGTCGAGATCGAATGCCTGCGACAGTTTGGTCTCGGTGATGGAGAGATCGGCGACTTTGCCGGCGCGTAGAAGCGTCGCTACTTCGCTGTTCAGGCTCTTCGCCTCGAGGGCGTGTTTGGCGCGGACGTCTCGTACATAGAGAAGGACGCCGATGCCGATGCCCACCACGATCGCAGTGAGCACGAGGAGCATCGTCGAAAAACGGGTGCGGGTCTTGGGCGGCGTGTCCCAGGTGCCGGCTTCGCGCCCCTCGGAAGGCTCGAAAACGCCGGTGAGCTGGAGCGCTCCCAGCACTTCTCGGGGCGGCAGGGTGCGGCTCTGCGGACGCTCCGGCGTCGGGCTGTCCGCGACGAGATCGGCGCCGGACTCGCCTGGCATCGCGAACGACGGAAACCCGTTGTCATGCTCGGGGGGGGCGTCCATGGGGGGCGCACCGATGCGTCCCGTCTCGTCGTCCGCGCTCACCATGTCGACGTCGGCCGACGCCAGCTCCACGCGCGGTGGCGGCGGGGGCATCGACGGCGCTCTGGACGCCGATTTGCCTGCAGGCGCGAAGAGCCCGGCCATCTGTCGGGGGGATGATTCGGTGAGGCGAGGCGGCACGGAAGACCTCCTGGAATTGGCTATCGCGATGGGGTCGTTGCGAACGATCGTCATCTCCGTGTCGGAGTAGTCGTCGTCGAGGGAGGCGAGAGAGCTCGGCGCCGGGCGCGGCGGCGGCGCGGCAGAGCGGGGCGGAGGGAGCGATCGCTGCATCAGCACTCTGGAGAGCGCTGCGACGACCGCTTGTGTCCCCGAGCGCTTTTGCAGCTCGAGGTAGCTGTTCGCCATCTGACTCCACGAGGCCGTGTCACTGTCGTTGCGACCGAGCGCCATCGCCTGGTCGAGGACTTTGGCGGCGCGCTCCGCATCGCCGCGTCGCAGCAGCACTTCTCCGAGCCAGCGGAACGCTTCCGGATCCCGCGGCGCCATTTTGCCGGCCGCCACGAGCAGGCCCTGCGCTTCACCTAGACGTGAGGCACCCACATACATGCGCGCAATGGCCACCAGTACCGTGGGATTGGATGCGAACTTGATGGAAGCGCGTTTGCCAACCTGTTCGACCAGCTGCGTTTCGCCCGAAGTAGCCAACAGCTCGCATAGCGCGATGGTGCTCCTTTCGTCGGGCTGCCTTTGCCAACTCTCGACCTGGGCGTTCAATGCGGCGTTCATCGGGTGCGGGATCATAGCCTCGGAAGCCTCGGTAACGGCGAGGTTTCTGCGCTATCGCGACCCGACCGCGATCACCGGAAGCGCGCGCTCGGAAAAGTTTGGGCTCACCGAACATGGCGCCTCCGGAACCGGCCCGCCCTGGCCCGGGAAGCCGGCTACGTTGCCGTCGTCGATTCAGAAGGCGGACCATCCGGTCCCTCGCGCCCGGGTCGGCCCGCCGAGCAGGCCCCCTCTTGGCGAAGACCCGGGCGCGGTGCCCGTCGGGGGGGCGGGGTGGGGGTCGAACTCGGCCTCGGCGCCTAATTTGTCTTCGAGAAGATGGCGTTCTCCTCTCTTGAAGGTTACATGGAGCCCTGCATGTGCGGCGTCTTCGGTGTGTATGGTCACTCTGAGGCGGCCAAACTGACCTACCTGGGCCTGCACGCGCTGCAGCACAGGGGTCAGGAGTCGGCCGGCGTCATCTCTACGGATGGCAAACGACTGTATGCGCATCGCGCGATGGGTCTGGTGCACGACACGTTCACTCCGGCCGACCTCGCCGGTTTGCCCGGAACCGCCTCCATCGGGCACGTGCGCTACTCGACGGCGGGTGGATCACACATTCGCAATGCCCAGCCCCTGGCGGTCGACTACGCGCGCGGCTCGATCGCCATCGCTCACAACGGCAACCTCACCAACGCCCAAGAACTGCGCGAAAAGCTCGAGGCCCGGGGCTCCATTTTCCAGAGCAACGGCGATACCGAGGTCATCATCCACCTTCTGGCGATGAGTACCCAGCGCGCCATCGAAGACCGCATCGCCGACGCGCTGTCTCAAGTAGAGGGCGCTTATTCGCTCGTCTTCTTGACGGAAGAGCTGCTCATCGCCGTGCGCGACCCCATGGGAATTCGCCCGCTCTTTCTGGGAAAGCTTCCCGGCGCGAGCTCGCCGAACATCGTCGCGAGCGAGCCGGTTGCATTCGATCTCATCGATGCCAAGGCGGTGCGTGAAGTTGCGCCGGGCGAGATGGTCATCATGGACCGCCACGGGCTTCGTAGCTCGCATCCGCTCCAATCATCGGAGCGCAGGAGCTGCATTTTCGAATACGTCTACTTCGCTCGTCCCGACTCGAACATGTCCGGAGCGAGTGTCTATGAGGTGCGGAAAAATCTTGGTCGTCAGTTGGCCGAGGAGCAGCCCGCGTCGTGCGACATCGTCGTTCCGGTACCCGATTCGGGCGTGCCGGCCGCGATGGGGTACGCCGAGCGTGCGGGAGTGACGTTCGAGCTCGGTCTCATTCGTAGCCACTACGTGGGCCGCACCTTCATCGAGCCCGAGCAGTCGATCCGCCACTTCGGGGTCAAGCTGAAGCTGAACCCGGTGAGCGACACGCTGCGCGGAAAGCGCGTGGTCGTCATCGACGATTCGATCGTTCGCGGCACGACGAGCCGCAAAATCGTCAAGATGGTGCGCGACGCCGGCGCCGCCGAAGTCCACATGAGGATTTCGAGCCCACCCATTCGCTGGCCTTGTTACTACGGGATCGACACGCCTACGCGGAGCGAGCTCGTCGCTTCGAGCCACACCATCGAAGAGATTGGGCGCTACATCACCGCCGATTCGATCGGGTATCTCTCCCTCGAAGGGATGCAGCGCGCGGTCATCCAGACGCGCGGTTTCGATCGCAGCTCCGGCGAGTTTTGCCACGCCTGCTTCTCGGGCGAGTACCCCATCGAAGTCGCCGCTCCTCCAAAAACGCGCCAGCTTCCGCTCCTGCTGGTCTAGCGTCACGGTTGCCATATGGACACGCCCCCCGGGCTTCTCGATCGACTGCCGAAGCGCGTTTCGGTGTACGAGGTGTCGCCGCGCGACGGTCTGCAGAACGAAGCGGCCATGCTGCCGCTCGAGAGCAAAAAAGCGCTCATCGCCGCGCTTCTCGCCAGTGGGCTCACGCGGCTCGAGCTGACGAGCTTCGTCTCACCGCGTTGGATCCCGCAGCTTGCCGACGCCGACGACTTGGTCAAACAGGTCGTCACGCCGCCGGGAGTTTCGTTCAGCGCCCTCGTGCCCAACGCCAAAGGGCTCGAGCGCGCGCGCGAAGCGGGTCTCGGCGAGATCGCCGTCTTCATGTCGGCGAGCGAAACGCACAACCGCAAGAACACCAACCGCAGCATCGATGGCTCGCTCGAATCGTTCGAGGAGGTCGTCCCCCCCGCGATCGAGGCGGGGATGAAGGTGCGCGCGTACGTATCGACGGTGTGGGGCTGCCCCTACGAAGGCGATGTCGACCCCGCGCGCGCGCTCGCCATCACCAAGCGACTGCTCGAGCTCGGGTGCTACCAAATTTCGCTGGGCGACACGATCGGCGTGGGCACGCCGCGGCAAACGGAGCGCATCGTGGGGATGTTCTTGGAGACGATCGCGCCCGAAAAACTGGCCCTGCATTTCCACGATACGCGCGGCACCGCGCTCCCCAACGTGTTGGTCGGTCTCGGGCTCGGGATTCGAGACTACGATTCGTCCATCGGGGGTCTCGGCGGGTGCCCGTATGCACCGGGCGCGGCGGGCAACGTCGCCACCGAGGACCTCGTGTACATGCTGCACGGCATGGGCATCGAGACGGGCCTCGATCTCGACAAGCTGATCGAAGCTGGGAAATTGGCCGAGCGCATCGTCGGGCACGCGCTGCCTGGCAAAGTCCATTTGGCCGGACCGGCGACGCGCCGCGGGTGACAATCAGCGCGTCGCGCGCGCACTGACGAGCCGCGTAAAGAACGTCTGCGGCGCGCCGGCGCGGTTGTCGCTGAAGAGGATGCCAGCGTCCCCGCCCGGTCCGAACGCGACGATGGGATCGATGCTGTCGCCGGGCGACGTCGTGAGGCGCATTTCAGCTCCCAGCGGCTCGAGCCGGCGGTCGAGCATTTTTGCGTAGAGCTCGTAGCCCTCGTTGCCGTCGCGATCGTCGGCCCACACGAGAAGCACCCGGTCGCCGAACGGAAGGAGCGCGGG
>DATHEQ010000132.1:0-18908 GCA_035318505.1 Polyangiaceae bacterium
AGAGCGCCCCGCCCAGCAAAAAGGCCCCGGAAGGGCCACCCATCGCGCAATGACGAAGCAGATCAACCAGGGCCTTGCCGTCTATGCCGGCAGCTTCGACCCGGTGACGTACGGTCATATCGACGTCATGGAACGATCTTCCAAGCTCTTTCAGTCGGTCGTCGTCGCTCTGGGCGTCCACCCCACGCGCTCGCCCCTCTTTCCCCTCGAAGAGCGGCTCGAGCTTCTGGCCGAGGTGGCCCAGCCCTACGCCAACGTCACGGTGAAATCCTTCGACGGGCTCCTCATCGACTTCTGCCACTCGCTGGGAGCGCGGGTCATCGTGCGCGGGCTCCGCGCCGCTACCGATTTCGAATACGAGCTGCAGATTGCGCACGCCAACGCCGATCTCATGCCGGACATCGACACCATCTTCCTGCCCACCCGCACCAACTACGGCTTCGTGTCGGCCTCGCTGGTGCGCGAGATCGCCGTGCATGGCGGCGATGTTTCCCGCTACGCGCCGCCGAACGTCATCAAGGCGCTCGCCGTCAAATACAAGAAGACGAAATAGCGAAGGGCCGCGAGCTCAGGCTTGCACGAGAAAGCGCGCGAGGATTTTCTTTTCCCCCCATCCCGGGAAAAAGGCGACGACCATTAACTCGGTCGACTGCTCCACGCGCCGCACTTCGCCCTCGCCGAAGCGCGCGTGGCGGACGCGCGAACCGCGATGGAGCTCGGCTCCCGCGGCGCCGTCTCCGTGCGCCATGTCGTCGAAGACTTCGCGATCGACATAACGCTCGCCCGGTTTCGGCGGCGCGCTCGCGGTCGATGGCGTCATGGGGTGGCGCCAGCCCGGACCCTCGCGCGCCGCCGCGTACGCCGGGCGATCGACGAAGCGCGTCGTCGGCACGGCCCGCGTCGTCACTTGCTCGACGTCGCCGGGCGGTAAATGCAAAAGAAACCGGCTGGGGCGGCTGTAGCGGGTTTGCCCGAAGAGCATGCGCGTTCCGGCGTGGCTCACGTAGAGCCGTTCGCGGGCCCGCGTCAGCGCGACGTAGGCGAGCCGTCGCTCTTCTTCCAGCTCCTCTTCTTCCCCGGGGGCGAGCCCCTTGTAAGGAAAGACCTCGTCTTCCATGCCCGTCAAAAAGACGGCGCGAAACTCGAGCCCCTTCGCGCTGTGCACGGTCATCATGACGAGCCGCGGAGCGTCCTTCATTTGATCTACGTCGGCGGCGAGGGTCACCCGCTCGAGGTAGCCGGCGATGGTGGGCGCTTCCCCCGCCGCTTGGGCTTCCATTTCGTATTCCATGATCGAGCCTACGAGCTCGGCGAGGTTTTCGAGGCGCGCGTCGGACTCGGCGGTGTCTTCGTCGGAGAGCCCCTTCTTGTAACCCGTCTCCTCGAGCACGCGGTTGGCGGCGTCGCTCGGTCGCTCCGTGGCAATCATCTCCATCAGTTTTTTGAGAAGCGATCGGAAGGTGGCGATCTTCTTTTTGGCGGCGCTCCCGAGTTCGGGCGAATCGAGCGCCGGTTCGAGCGCGTCGAAGAGGCTCGATTGCTTTTGGTCGGCGATGGCCATGATGCGATCGATGGTCGTCGTGCCGATGCCGCGCGCCGGCACGTTGATGATGCGCAAGAGATCGACGTCGGAGCGGGGATTGGTGAGCACGCGCAAGTAGGAGAGAAGGTCCTTCACTTCGGCGCGTTCGAAGAACTTGGTTCCGCCCACGATTTGATACGGGATCTTTTCCGCCCTCATCACTTCTTCGAGCACGCGCGATTGGGCGTGGACGCGATAGAAGACGGCGATGTCTTGCAGCGATACCCCGTCGCGCACGAGCTCGCGGATGCGCGAGACGAGGAAAACCGCTTCGTCGCGCTCGTCGGCGGTGGCGACGACGATCACCTTCGCGCCGTCCCCGTTGGCGGTCCAAAGCTCTTTCGGCTCGCGGTCGCGGCTCGGTTTGATGACCGCCAGCGCGGCCCTTACGATGCGCGCGGTGGAGCGATAATTCTGCTCCAGCTTGACCACTTCCGCTTCGGGGAAGTCGCGCTTGAAGTTGCGGATGTTGCGCACGTCGGCGCCGCGCCAGCGGTAGATGCTCTGGTCGTCGTCACCGACGACGCAGAGATTGTGATGGTTTTTCACCAGCTGTCTGACGAGACGGTATTGAATCTGGTTCGTGTCCTGGAACTCGTCGACCAGTACGTAACGATAGCGGCGCCGGAGATCCTCGCCCTCGTCGGTGTCCGACTCGGCGATGCGCGCCATGCGCAAGATGAGATCTTCGAAATCGACGGCGTTGGCCGAGTGCAGATGTGCTTCGTAGCGTTCGTAGAGCTTGACCACCTGGTCGTCGGACCAGTCGCGAAGAACCATCTCTTCCGGTGAGCGGCCTTCCTGCTTCTCCTTGTGAATGCGGGAAAGAACCATGCGCACGGGGTAGCGCCGCTCGTCGAGCCCGAGCTCTTTCAGGACGCGGTTGACCACGGCGCGCTGGTCGGCGTCGTCGTAGATGAGAAAGTTTCGATCGAGACCGACCGCGCGCCCGTAGCGACGGAGCAAGCGCGCGCACGTCGCGTGGAACGTGCCCACCCAGAGATCGCGCGTGATGTCGTCGCCCACCAGGCGAGCGAGCCGGCCCCGCATCTCGCCGGCCGCCTTATTGGTGAACGTCACCGCGAGGATGCGATAAGGGGGCACGCGGTGGGTGGCGACGAGATGCGCGACGCGGTATGTAATGACGCGCGTCTTGCCACTTCCCGCGCCGGCAAAGACGAGGAGCGGACCTTCGGTGTTCGCGACGGCGCGGGCCTGCGGCTCGTTCAGGTCGGACAGAGAGGCCGACGCTTCACGGCTGGGCTCGATGGCATCGTGCTGCTCCACGCGTAGTGGCTAGCACCCCCGCGCGTCCATGTCAGCCGGTGTGAACGGACGCGCTGATGAAGGTGTGTCGCGCGCAAATGGCTGGGCGACATGGGTCGCGCGGATGCGTGCCGCTCACGCTCGACATCACTGAACGCCTCGACAACGGCTTTTTCGTTGGCGGAAATGGCGACCGCGCTGGCAAAAATCCGGTCTGCTCCCGCTTGACAGTCACGTCTCCTCCGGGGGACGTTGCGCTGACGCGCTGGCGCGGCGCCCCGGGGATTTCGAAGCGACATGACTCCACACAAATCGCATTCCAAAGATCCGCCGAGCGCAGACGCGCCCGTCGAGATGGCGCGCTCCACTCCGCGGGCGGGGTCACGGCGAGCGCGGCTGCTCGTCGTCGACGACGAGCCGCAGATCGGCAACACGCTGCGCCTCTTGCTCGACCCCGATCATGAGGTCATCCCGGTGACGAGCGCGCGCGAAGCGCTCGAGCGAATCAAAAAAGATCGGTCCTTCGATATCATCTTCTGCGACCTCATGATGCCCGAGGTGAGCGGTACCGACTTTTACAAGCAGCTATCGATTTCCGCTCCCGAGCTCCTCGATCGGCTGGTGTTCATGACGGGGGGTGTGTTCTCCACCCGTACCAACGCCTTTCTCGAAAAGCTGCCCAATCCCTGCATCGAGAAGCCTTTCGATATCGGCGCCCTTCTCGCTCTCATCAACGAGCGAATGCGCTGAAATGCGTGGTGGGCGGGTCGACGAGAATCTCCCGATTGCACGGCTTGACCGCATGGCTATAGTGCGTCCCACCGATGGCCACGAACGATCAACGCGAGGGTGAAGGCGCCGAAGCGTCCCGTGCCGAGCCCACCTCGACGGCGAAGGAGGGGGGGCGTGAGCAGGCCGAGACACCCAGCAGCCCACTCGAGGAGGCGCAAGCCGAAATAGCGCGCCTGCGCGACCAGCTCCTACGCACGGCCGCCGACTTCGACAACTTCCGCAAGCGTACCCGCCGCGAGCTCGACGACGCGCACAAGCGCGGCAAAGAAGAGCTGGTCCGCGACCTTCTGCCCGTCTTCGACAACCTCGAGCGCGCCGTGGTCCATGCCGGGCAAGCGAGCGACGCGAAAGCCGTGGCCGACGGGGTGGGAATGGTGCTGAAGCAGTTCCAGGACACTCTCAGCAAAGTCGGAATCAACCGCATCGCCGCCGTCGGCGGCGTTTTCGATCCGAGCCTGCACGAAGCCATCCAGCAAGTCGAAACGAGCGATCATCCGGCGGGAACGATCGTCGCCGAAGTACAGCCTGGTTACGCGATGGGGGACCGTCTGCTGCGCGCGGCCATGGTCGTGGTTGCCAAAGCTCGGCCGAAGAGCGACGCCGAGAAGCCCGAGCAGAACTAGCGTTGCGCACGGGCTCCGCTTCATGCCTCCGGCGCACCGAAGAGCATCGGTCGCCCATTTCGATGCGTTGCAACGAGCCTCGAGCGCGGTCCGAACACCCGGCCGGCAGCTTTTCAAGTGGGTGCTTTTAAAGAAGGGCAGCGGTATTGTAGGGCGCGCGCATGGGGAAGATCATCGGGATCGATCTAGGAACCACCAACTCGTGCGTCGCCATCGTCGAGGTGCCGCATCCCGGTGCCTCACCCGACATCAAGGTGATCCCCAATGCGGAGGGGGCTCGCACGACGCCCTCGGTCGTGGGTTTTTCTCCAAGCGGTGAGCGGTTGGTGGGGCAGGTAGCAAAACGTCAGGCGCTGACCAACCCGCAAGACACGGTGTTCGCCGTCAAACGCTTGATGGGTCGCAAGCTCGACTCGCCCGACGTCCAAAAACAGGTCGATCTGGCTCCCTATCAGATCGTTGCGTCCCCCAATGGGGACGCGTGGGTCAAGGTGCAGGGGCGGGAAATGTCGCCGCCCGAGATCTCCGCCATCGTGCTGGCGAAGATGAAAGAAATCGCCGAGGCGTTCTTGGGCGAACCAGTGACGGAAGCGATCGTCACCGTCCCCGCTTATTTCGACGACGCCCAGCGCCAGGCGACGAAAGACGCGGGTCGCATCGCCGGATTGCCGGTGCGGCGCATTTTGAACGAGCCGACCGCGGCGGCGCTTGCCTACGGCCTCGAAAACAAGGAGCAAGAGCGCATCGCCGTCTACGACCTCGGCGGGGGGACGTTCGACATCTCCATTCTCGAGCTGGCGAGTGGCGTCTTCAATGTGAAGGCGACCGGCGGCGACACGCACCTCGGCGGCGAAGACTTCGATCTTCGCATCATCGAGCTCTTGGCCAAGGAGTTCCTCGACGAAAACGGCGTCGATTTGCGCAAAGACCGGATGGCGCTGCAGCGTTTGCGCGAAGCCGCGGAAAAGGTGAAGCACGAGCTTTCGAGCTCGATCGAAACACAGGTCAACTTGCCCTTCATCTCCGCCGGCAAAGCGGGACCTCTTCACCTCGAGCGCACCATGAAGCGCAGCGAGCTCGAGCTGCTCACCTCCGACCTCGTCTCGCGCACCATCGACGCCTGCAAGCGCACCTTGGAAGACGCTCGCGTCGAAGCCAGGGACATCGGGCAGGTCATCCTCGTGGGGGGGATGACGCGCATGCCCGCCGTGCAGCGCGCCGTCAAAGAGTTCTTCTTGCGCGACCCCCACAAGGGCGTAAATCCCGACGAGGTGGTCGCGGTGGGCGCGGCGATTCAAGGCGCGGCGCTGAGCGGACAGGTCGAAGAGGTGCTTCTGCTCGATGTGACGCCGCTTTCGATCGGCGTCGAAACGGGCGGTGGCGTGTTCACCAAGCTCATCCCGCGCAATACGACCATCCCTACCGAACGCAGCGAGGTTTTCACGACCAGCGTGGACAACCAGTCGTTCGTTCCCATCCACGTGCTGCAGGGCGAGCGCGAGATGAGCGTCGACAACCGCAGTCTCGCGCGCTTCGAGCTGACCCACATTCCCCCCGCGCCGCGCGGCGTCCCGAAGATCCAGGTGACCTTCCGCGTCGATGGCAACGGCATTCTCAGCGTCGAAGCGAAAGACTTGGGGACAGGTCGTATTCACAACGTGCGCATTACGCCGACGAGTGGCCTCTCCCCCGAGGACATCGATCGTTTGGTGAACGAAGCCGACCAATTCCTGACCACCGACGCCAAACGCCGAGAGCTCGCCGAGCTCAAAAATCAAGCCGAGACGTTGGTTTATACGACAGAGCAGGCTCTCGACGGGTACGTCGACCTCATCAAGGATGCGACCATCTTGGAAGAGGTGCGCGGGAGTGTGGTTACGCTCCGACAAGAGCTCCAAGGGGGCGACGTGTCCTCCATTCGCGAGGCCTATCAGCGGCTCGAGGGCGCCGCGTTCAAGCTCGCCGAAAGCGTCTACGGCGGCGAATCCTGACGCGCCGGCGGGCAATTCGTTCGCTGCCGACAAATCCAGAAGGCCGGTCCCGCGCGGACTAGTATTTGGTCGCGATGACGCGATCTAAGCTAGAAAGGGAACCTGGGGCATGGAGCACCACGATCCGCTCAACCTCGTAGGCACGACGGTCGGCGAGAAGTACGACATCGAGGCCGTCGTCGGCGAGGGGGGGTTCGGGGTCGTGTACCGGGCCATGCACCGGATCTGGAAACAGCCGGTCGCCATCAAGTGTTTCAAGGCGCTCATCGACGTCCCACCCGACGTGCGCGAGACGCTGCTCAAGGACTTCATTCAGGAGGGGGCGCTTTTGACGCAGCTCTCCGGGCGCACGGCGAGCATCGTGCAGGCGCGCGACGTGGGCACGTTCGTCACGCCGAGCGGGGCGTCGGTCCTGTACATGGTGCTGGAGTGGCTCGAGGGGATGACGCTCGAAGCCATGCTCGAAGCCGAGCGCGCGCGTCTCGGTTACGAAGGCGGCGCGGCGTGGCCCATCGAAAAGGTGATGACGCTGCTCGAGCCGGTCGCCGAAGCGCTCGCGGTGGTGCACCGACGCGGTATCGCCCACCGCGACATGAAGCCGGCCAATATCTTCGTCCTGGCGCCCGAAACCGACGAGATGCACGTCAAAGTGCTCGACTTCGGAATCGCCAAAGTGGTGCAGTCGGCGGCCGAGCACGGGAGCTTCACGAAGACCGGAGGCAAGGTGACGTCGTTCACCCCCGCCTACGGCGCGCCCGAGCAGTTCAGCCGCGCGCAGGGGGCGACCGGGCCGTGGACCGACGTGTACGCGTTCGCGCTCGTCATGACGGAGATGCTGGTCGGACGCCCGCCCCTCGAGGGGGACGACTTCATCCAGCTCGGGATGGCCACGGCCAATCCCAATCGCCGGCCGACGCCCGGCGCTTTCGGCGTCCACCTGGCCCCGGGGCTCGAAGCCGTTTTTCAGCGCGCGCTCGCGGTGAAGACCGCGGACCGCTTCGCCACCGCAGGCGAATTTTGGCAGGCCGTGCGCGGCGCGCTCAACATGTCCGACATGCGCCTGACCGCCGATCCCGGCGGCGCGCGCAACTTCGCCTATGGCGGTGAGGGTACGAACCCGCAGCCCGCGGGCGCGTTGGGGGGGCCGACGCTGCAAGGCGGGCCTTCGATGGCCGGCCCCAACCCCTACGGAAGCGCGACCGCACCGACCGAGCTCGGTACGTCGCTAACGGCCGGGTCCCTCGCCAACGCGGCGCGGGCCGGCGCGACGCACGCCAACGTGGTCGCGACGAACCCCGCTCCGACCGCGCCGCGCTCGAAAACCTGGATCGTCGCGGGCACTGTCGTCGGCGCCGTTGCCGCGCTCATTTTTTTCCTGAGAGCGCGTGGCGACGGGGACGGGGATGGGGCGCGCGTGACGCCGGTCCGTGTTGCCGCCCCCGCCGCGAGCGTTGCGCCGGCCGCACCTTTGCCTCCGCCGCTCAAGAATTGCGGCGAGAAGATGGCGAGCATCGCGGGCGGCAAGTTCTTCATGGGCAGCGACGACAAGGATGCGAGCGATGACGAGCGCCCGGCCCATCAAGTCACGCTGGCTCCCTACTGCATCGATCTCTACGAAGTAACGGCCGCGGAATACAAGGCGTGCTCCGATGTCGGCGAGTGCAAGCGAGCTCCCGTCGAGGTCGAATGGAAGGACATTCGGGCGCAGGAGCGAAAGCCGTTTTCACGGCTCTGCAATGCCAACCACCCCGAAAACGGCGCCCACCCCATCAACTGCATCGACTGGGAGATGGCGAACACCTATTGTTCCTGGCAGAAAGGGCGCCTACCGACCGAGGCGGAATGGGAGTTCGCGGCCCGTGGACCGGATGGCCGCCGCTATCCCTGGGGGGACGAAGCACCCGACAAAACGCGCATGAACGCCTGCGGCAAGGAATGCATCATCTGGGGCGCGAAAAATGGCGTCGAGATGGGGTATGGAGGGAAAGGCATGTACGCCGACGACGACGGGTTTCCGTCGACCGCGCCGGTAGGATCCTTCTCGGACGGCAAATCCAGGTACGGTCTCTTCGACGTCGTGGGTAACGTCTGGGAATGGACAAGCGATTGGGACGCGAAATACGCGCCCGAGCCCGCCACCGACCCGAAGGGTCCGGCGACGGGGACACGGCGGATCGTTCGGGGTGGAGCTTTCAACGGCGTCATGCCTTCATGGGTACGCCCCAGCCAGCGCTACAGCGACCTTCCCAGCACGCATAGCCATGCCTACGGTTTCCGCTGCGCCCAATCCCGATAACCCGAAGAAGGTAAGCGCGCGCGTGGGAGAGATCGCCCTGCTCGCGGCGATCATCGTGGCGCTCGTCTCGACGGGGACGCGACGCACGCGCTCGTCGGGCTCGTTCCGTTCCGACGCCGGCGACGTCCAGCTCGAAGGTTCGGGGGACATCCGCCTCTACGCGGGCGGGACGCTCTTCGAGATCGTCGGCAAGACGGGCGCCGGCGAGGAACCGTGCGACATTCGCGTGGTGCGCGATGCGCGCGGCGTTGCCTTCGACAAGATCGAAATCAACGCCGTCATCGACGGCGCCCAAGCGCAGATCACGGCCGATCGGCCGCGAACGACCCCGGAGGGACCGACCCACGCCACCGCGCACGTCGTGCTGCGGACGCCCGATCGCACCTACGACGCCGACCTCGGCTTCACCCTCAGCCGCACGCCTCCCGCGCTGCTCGTCTCGCTCAAGCTGCGTTCGGTTCAGCCGCATCAAGTGGCGCTCGCCCTGGTCACCGGCGTGGGACGATCGGTGCCCTTCGTGCGCGGGACGGGGCTTCTCGTGGACGTGGGGCGCGCCGACGGTCCTATGGCGATATTCGAATCTCCCGACCATGCCGCAAGCATTGGAGCGATCTCTTCCGAGATGAGCCTGCGCGTCGGCGCGTCCGAAGACGAGCACGGCTCGCTCCTCACCGCGACCATGACGTTCCCCTCCGGCGACAACGGCGAAGCCGTACCTTTCTTCATCTTGACCGGCGCGAATCCGACCCCTGTCGCCGAGGCCGCGGCTCGTTTGCGCAAAGAGGCGGTGCGACGTTTGCGCGGGCGCGTCGTCGGTGGCGATCCCGGCGTCGACGTGTGGGGCGTCGGCGCCGAGGGACGCCCGCTCTTGCACGTCAAATCGGGCACCGATGGCCGTTTCGAAGTGGTAGCGCCGCCGACCGAGATTGGCTTTTACGCCACGATGGAACACACGCGCGCCAGTCCCATCGTGCAGCGCATGCCGCGCGACAACAGCGAGCTCGAGCTCACCATGCTGCCGGGCGGCGAAGCGCACGTGCGGGTCGAGGATCTCGACACCGGTCAACCGCTCACCGCGCGGCTCATCGTGCACGGCATCGCGCCCACGGCCGACCCCAATTTCGGCCCCGACTATCGTGCTTCGGGTGCGGGCCCGCTCATCGACGCGCTACGGGGCGAAGCTCATCTCCCCTTGCCGAGCGGCCGCTATCGCATCATCGCCACGCGCGGCCCCGAGTACACCATCGACGAGCAGCCGATCGACATCGGACCCGGCTCGAATCTACCGATCCGCCTCGAGCTCCGCCACATCGTCGACTCGCCGGGCTGGGTGGGGTGCGACTTTCACGTGCATGCTCGTCCGAGCTTCGATTCGCCAGTAATGCCCGAAGATCGGGTGCTTTCGCTGGTCGCGGCCGGCGTCGAATTCGCCGTTCCCTCCGAGCACAACGCGGTCGGCCATTACGAACCGGCGCTCGAAGCGCTCGAGCTGACACGCGAGCTTGCCACCGTCCCCGGCGTCGAAATCACGACGGCGCGCCCGAGCCTCGGACACTTCAACGTGTTTCCCTACGCCGGCCCGCAGATTCCACCGTGGCGAAGAACCTCGGTGCGAACCATCTTCGCCAAGGCCAGAGAGGGCGACCCTTCGCGCGTGCTGCAAGTCAATCATCCGCGGCTCGCCAAAGGTATCGGCTATTTCGATATCGTCGGGCTCGATACCAAGACCGGGACGGCGCGCGGCGAGTGGCGGCCGGAGTTCGATTCCCTCGAGGTCTACAACGGCTTCGACAACGCCAACCGCGAGCGGACGGAAGCCGTTCTCATGGACTGGCTACGGCTACTCGAGCTCGGTCACAAATACGTGGCCACCGGCGATTCCGACAGCCACCGCATTCAGTACCAATGGGCCGGATATCCTCGCACCTACGTGCAGCTGCCGCTGGAACAATCGGGGGACACCGGCGCGCCTATCGACAAGACGGCGCTCATCGCGTCGCTCAAGGCGGGGCATGCCTTCGTCACGAGCGGTCCGGCCATCGACGCCAAGATCGGCGGCAAGGGGCCGGGCAACGTCGTGGTCACGAGCGAGCGCGCCGTACGGCTCCACGTCGTCGTTCGCGCCGCGCCTTGGATCGATGTGAGCGAAGTGGAGGTGCTGCTAGGTTCCACTACCGTGACGCGCGTGGCCGTCGCGGCGGCGCCGCGCCTCGCGCCCGCCGTGCTCGACTTGGCCGTGGCGCGTAAATCGGCCATTCGCGTGGAGCGCGACTTCGACGTGCCGTTCGACGGGCACGGGCAGAAGTTCGTCGTGGTCGTCGTGCGGGGAACGCGAGCCATGGACGACGTCTTGCCGTACATGCCCATCCAGCCGTTGGCGTTTACCAATCCCATCTGGCTGAAGCGGCCGTAAGAGCGGAAGCTAGCGGCATGTGGCCCGACGTCCGAATTGCAACGCTTCTCGGCCTTGAGCACCCCATCGTGCAAGCGCCGATGGCCGGCGCGAATGGTTCGGCGATGGTGATCGCGGTGTCCGAGGCCGGGGGGCTCGGTTCGCTGCCGTGCGCGATGTTGACGGCGGAACAAGCGCGGGCCGAGGTCCAGACCATTCGCCGCGCCACGTCCAAGCCGATCAACGTGAATTTCTTTTGCCACGGCGCACCGCCATCCGATCCGGCGCGTGAAGAGACCTGGAGGCAGAGGCTGTCGACGTATTACGTCGAGCTCGGCCTCGATCCTCACGCGCCGCCACCCCGCTCGATGCGTGCGCCCTTCGATGCCGCGATGTGCGACGTCGTCGCGGACCTTCGTCCCGAGGTCGTGAGCTTTCATTTCGGTATGCCGGAGTCGACGCTCCTCGCGCGCGTGCGGGCAACGGGCGCGAAGATTCTCTCGTCGGCCACCTCGGTCGGCGAGGCCCGAAAGCTCGAGGACCTCGGGTGCGATGCCGTCATCGCGCAGGGCTACGAAGCGGGCGGGCATCGCGGCATGTTCCTCACCGATGACCCTTACCGTCAGGTCGGTACGATGGCGCTCGTCCCACAGATCGTGGATGCGGTGAAGGTTCCGGTCATCGCCGCGGGCGGCATCGCCGACGCGCGTGGGATCGTGGCTGCGTTTGCGCTCGGCGCGTCGGCCGTGCAGCTCGGAACGGCGTACCTGTTTTGCCCGGAATCGACGATTTCGTCCATTCATCGGCAGGCGCTGCGCGCGGCGAAGGACGATGCGACCGTGATCACGAATGTGTTCTCCGGTCGACCTGCGCGCGGCATCGGCAATCGTCTCATTCGGGAATTGGGCCCCATGTCGGATCTCGCGCCCGCGTTCCCGCTCGCGGGTGGACCGCTCGCCCCGTTGCGATCCAACGCCGAGGCGGCGGGCTCCGGCGCGTTCTCGCCGCTCTGGTCAGGGCAGGCCTCGGCTCTCGGTCGCGAGCTGCCCGCCGGGGAGCTCACGAAGAGGCTCGCCGCGGAAGCTTTGGCCCTCATCGGCGCCCGATTGACGTGAGCCCAAATTCACACGCATGACGGGCGGCATGAAACAGGCGGATGCATCGATGGCTCTTGCGACGGCCTGGCCTGTGCTTCCGCCGCTCGCGAAGTGGCAAGACACCTTCACCACCGTTCACATGTGGAGTCAGATCGTCGGAAAGATCCGGCTCGCGCTGGCCGCGCCCATCAACCATTCCTGGGGTTCGGCCCTCTACGTGACCACGCGCGGTCTCACGACGTCGCCGATACCCGACAGAAATCGGTCGTTCGCCATCGACTTCGATTTCGTGGACCATGTACTTCAAATCGCGACCTCGGATGGCGAACGTCGCGCCTTTGCGCTCGAGCCGATGTCCGTCGCCGACTTCTTCGGCAAAATCACGAACGCGCTTCGCGAGCTGAAGATCGAGGTGCATATTCTGTCGCGGCCCGTCGAGGTGGCGGAGGCGATTCGGTTCGAGCAGGACGATCGACATGCGAGCTATGACCGTGAGCCCGTGCATCTTTTCTGGCGCGCGCTGGTGCAGATCGAGCAAGTGTTCACCACCTTTCGCGCCCGCTTCATCGGCAAAGTGAGCCCGGTCCATTTCTTTTGGGGCGCGTTCGACTTGGCCGTGACGCGCTTCTCCGGCAGGACCGCCCCCCGGCACCCTGGCGGCGTTCCCAACTGCGCGGACTGGGTCATGCAGGAAGCGTATTCTCACGAGGTCTCGAGCGCGGGATTCTGGCCGGGCAGCGGCCTCGGCGGACGCGAAGAAGCCGCGTTCTATGCTTATGCGTATCCGATGCCCGCCGGATTCGCGCAATACCCGGTGCTGCCGGCCGCGGCATCTTTCCACGCCAAGCTCGGCGAGTTCATCCTTCCTTACGAAGCAGTGAGGATGGCAGAGAACCCCGAGGAGTCATTGCTCGCGTTTCTCGAGAGCACTTACGCGGCGGCCGCAACACTCGCCAAGTGGGACCGCTCGCAGCTCGAACGCCCGACCGGTCCACGGGCCGGCGTGCCAGGACGCTCTGCGATCACGGGCTGACCGACTGTTCCCAAAAAACGATCTCTTGGTCGCGATTGGCCACGAACGAGACGCCGCCGTCGTGGGAAATCACGAGAGCAACGCCGTCCGGGTGAGCTTGTACGAAACGATACGCTGCCCGGTGGCGCGTGCCCACGTCTTCGACTGCGTTCGGCTCGCGTTCGCGACCTTCGATGTCGAGGGCTCGCCAAACACGTGAAGGTCCGGCAAGCTCGGCCGACACTTCGGCACCGAAGCCGAGGAGCCCCATTCGTTTGTCGAGGACCACGGCGCCGTCGATGGCCGTGAGATTGGCGATGACTCGGCTCCATTCGAACACCGCGCGCTCGAATCTCTCGAGGTCGGGGCTCGCATCGAGCGCGAAATCCGACCACTCGACCGTTGCCTTGGAGGTGGCCGCGGCGACACGTTCGAGAATTTGGAAGAGCAACGTCCGGTAGCGATGGGAAGGCTCGTCCTGATGAAAGCGATACTTGAGCCGCAACCCGCCCGGGTCGACCGAGGCCACGGCTGACCCGGCGTCGACCACCAAGACCATGCCGCCATGTCCCGCGCCTCGGACGAGCTGAATGATGCGCCTCAGCATGTGTTGGCCGATTCGCGCCACCAGCGAATGCTCGACCAGCGTGGGGGACCGCGTTTCATTCTGACGAAAGGCGTGCTCGCTGCGAATTTCCTCCCGCTCGCGGGTGAACAGGGCCGGCAGCCATTCGGAATCGAACACGTCCATCATCGCGTCCACGACGACGCCCCGTTCCAGCGCGCCGACGAGCTGGCCGGAGCAACGCACGGCAAGCTGCCCGGGACCCGTCACGTGAACGATGGGATCGCGGGTCCAATTGGGGACGACACTGCGCCCGCCGGAAGTCGGCGCGAGCCAAGCGGGTCCGGAGTGAGCGATTCCCCAGATCCTGAGCTTTTTCGCTTGTTCGTGCGCACCGATGAGCGATGTTTCGAAGGGCGTCGAGGGCGCCAGGCGCCGGAGCTCGTCGGCGGTGAAAGGCCGACTCTCATCGAACCTAAGGCGAAGGGCGCCGTGGTTCGGCGTGCCGCTTTCGGGCAATCGATCGACCGGCGTAAGTAGAAGGCGGAAGCGGGTTGGGCGTGCCTCTTCAGAAGTCAGCGACGCCTGGAACGCCACGGAAAGGGCTTCGTCGAGAAGTCGGCGCGGGACGCTCAGCGCGGTTTCGGCCGGCCAATGATCCACGACGTATTGCGCGAGATCCGGCGGATAGGCGTGGAGGCGAGACATCGCCCACAAGCCTTGGGTGAATCGCGCTCATTGTAAAGAGGTTGGCTGTCCAAATCCGGGGCGAGGCTCGGCGCGCTCACGAATTCGCGCACGTTCGTGTAAAGTCCGTCGCCCATGCGGCGGCTCCTGTTGACCTCGGTCTGCGTCCTGGTGGTTGGCTGCGCTGTGCATCGCGGTACCCAGCGGGCGCCGGTTGCGATAAACGCGCGATGGGAGCCTCCACGGTTGGAAGGCGAACGCCGGGCGCAATTCGAAAAGCTCGTGCCCGAGCTCGACAAGATCGTGGCAGACGATCAACGCGCGAGCCGTGCGCCAGGGATGGCCGTTGCCATCGTGTTGGGGGCAGAAACGGTGTACGCGAAGGGTTTCGGCCTGCGCGACGTCGAGCAGAAAAAACCGTTCAATAGCGACACGCCTTTCCCGATTGCGTCGCTGACCAAGAGCTTCACGGCGATGGCGATTCTCCGCCTGCGCGACGAAGGAAAGCTCGATCTCGAGGGGCCGGCGGCGCGCTACTACCCGCCCTTGGCGAAGTTGTCCTATGCGACGCGTGACGCGCCGGAAATCACCGTGCGCCATCTGCTGAACCACGCGAGTGGCATGCCCGAGGACAATCCCTGGGCGGACGTCACCGAGAACCTGACCGATGCCGAGCTGACGGCACTGCTCGACGGCGGCGTGATGTCGCGCGCGCCAGGCGTGCAGTTCGAGTACGCCAACGTCGGATATGCGGTGCTCGGCCGCATCATCGAGCGCGTGAGCGGCATGCCGGTGCGCGAGTACATCCGCCGCGCCATCCTCGAGCCACTGGCGATGACGACCGGTTGGGAGCCGGAAGCTTTTCCGGCCGGCGTGGTGGCGGTCGGTTACCGCGGGCGTGAAGGCTCGCACGACATCGAAACGCCGGCGGTGGTGGCTCCTGCCGAGCGGCTCGGGGTCATGGACGCCGCCGGCGGTCTCTATACGACGGTGCAAAGCCTTGCTCGGTACGTCGGGTTTCATCTCGCCGCTTGGCCACCTCGCGATGACCCCGAGAGCGGTCCTGTCCGGCGCAGCAGCGTGCGTGAGATGCAGCAGGCAATGCAGAGCTCGAGGTTGGGCGATTTCGTGGGAAGCCTCGCTCAGCGTTCGCCCCCGGCGACCGCGAGCCTCGGTCCCGACGGGGTCGTGCTCCATTCGTTTGCTTATGGCTTTGGCCTGCAATCGCATCAGACATGCGAACGCGGAGTCTTCATCCAGCATTCCGGCGGGCTCCCCGGGTACCAGTCCTGGCTCGTCATGCTTCCCGACGTTGGCGCCGGCGCAGTCGTCTTCATCAACGACGAGCGACCCCGCTCGAAAGCGATCGAGTCGATCATCAAGCTGCTGCGCACGTCGGGAATCCTGGCGCCGCGTGCCATCGAGCCGCTCCCTGCGCTCGTCGAGGCACGCCTCAAAGTGCACGAGCTCTTGTCGAGCTGGGACGACGCCAAGGCGCGCTCGCTCTTCGAGCCGACGTACTTTCGTTACCAAACGATAGAGACCGCGAAAGAACGCTTCGCCAAGATCGCGCGCGATCACGGTCCGTGCCGGTTCGACGGCCAGCCGACTTTCGTCAATCGGCTACGCGGAAGCTGGCGCGTGGCGTGCGAGCGCGGCGCCATCCAGTTTGCGGCCGGGCTTGCGCCCGGTCCGAAACCGCGACTGCAAGCACTCGAGCTACGCGAAGACATGCCGCCGAGCGCCGATCTCGAAAGCGCCGGGGCCGCCATGATCAAGCTTCTCGAAAGCTGGGACACGCCGACGGCAACGCAATGGCTCGGCAAGGCAGTCGAAGCGCCGAAGCTCGAGCGCACCTTCGCCAAACTCGCCGTCGTGCACAGGGCCTGCAAAATGGACCGCACGGTGGAGAGCGACGGTAAAACGCGTGCGACGTTCTTGCTCTCGTGCCAAGAACGACCGCTCGAGCTCACCGTCGTGCTCGAAGCGAGCGGTAAGGTCGCGCAAGCCTCGGGTCGCCCGCCGCGCGCGGAAACACGGCCGAACTGCGCGGACTAAGGTTCGCTCAAACCCGCGTTCGCGCCGCCGTGCCGCGCCGCCGTGCAAAGCAGTGACATGCTGTTTGGCGCAGCGCTTGCTCTCCTACCTACGTTCGAGGGTCGGGCGAAAGGTAGACGTGCGCGTGGTGGTCATGGAGTTTCTTCTCTTTTCTCCCGTTCGGGCTCGCTCGAATCTGCGAAACCCATGACCTCGCGCGTCGAACGTATCCAGCGAGCGACGGCGGCGCGAAGCGACATCCACTCCTTTGCGGGTGGCCTCCCCGATCCCAAAATGTTCCCGCGCCACGCGCTGACGCACGCTTTCCTTCGCGCGATCGAGGCTCGCGATTCCCCGGCACTTCAATACGGATGGCCCGAGGGCCGTCCCGGCCTTCGCGAGTTCATCGCCGAGCGGCTTCGGGCGCGCGGCTGCGCTGTCGACGCCGAGGACGTCATCGTGACGAGCGGTGCGCAGCAGGGGATCGCCATCGCGACCGAGCTCCTTTTTCGGCGGTCCAAGACCATCGCCGTCGATGCAGAAACGTACCCGGGCGCACTCGATCTCTTTCGCGCGCGTGGGCTCGAGTTGACGCTCGACCCGCGGCGCGCACGCGCCGCTTACGTCATGCCGCAGATCGACAATCCGCGCGGGCGCGTCATGGCCGAGCCGACACGGCGTCAACTGCTCGAAGCGGCGCGCCGGCAAAACCTGGCACTGATCGAGGACGATGCTTACGCCGATATCCTCTTTCGCGGTAAGCCGAGCCGTCCGCTATTGGCAGATGCGCCGGAGTCGGTTTTTCATATCGGCACCTTTTCGAAGAGCTTGTGTCCCGGCCTGCGCGTGGGCTGGCTCGTGACGCCGCCGCGCTTCCGCGAGCGCGCGCTCGACGTCAAACGCGAGAGTGACTTGCAGGCCAACAGTTTGGCCCAGTCGATTTTGGAGGCATTTTTTCGCGATCACGATTTCGATGCCCGCGTCGCCAGAGCCTCCCGGCGATATCGACGGCGTGCCGCGCGCTTGGCCGAAGCGTTGCGACGTCATTTGCCGGAGTGGTCGTTCGAAGAGCCCGAAGGGGGCTTCTCGATCTGGGTCGACAGCGGTGAGCCCGGTGACGACGTCGCGCTATTGGAAATGGCCGCCAGTTTCGGCACGAGCTTCGACCCCGGCAGCACGTTCAGCGTCGCCGCCTGTTCAACGCTCCGTCTGCGCCTCTGCTACTCTTGTTTGGACGAGGCGCACATCGAGGACGGGGTGAAGCGGCTTCGGGGAGCGTGGTGTGCGCTGGCGCGTGAACGTCGACCCCGCTACGCGAGCTCGATCTCGTAGTCCTCGATCACGGGATTGGCGAGCATCTCGTCGGCCATCTTCGCCAAGCGGCGCTCGAATTGCGGCGCTTTGGCGAATTTGTCGTCAACCTCGATTTCGATGAGCTTGCCGATGCGGACGTTGCCGACGCCCTCGAATCCGAGGGTGCCCAATGCGCGTTTCACGGCGTCACCCTGCGGGTCGAGCACTTCGGTCTTGAGGCGGACATAGACCGTCGCCTTCATGCGACACCCAGATTCTTGCGCAGGCGCGGCCCTGGTTCGGATAGATCGGGCGCGAAAGGTTCGCCGGTGATCGTCTCGTAGGCCTCGACGTAACGGCGGGCCGCCTCGACTCGGACGTCGTCCGGAATGGGCGGGATGGGACCGTCACCTTTGAAGCCGAGCTGGGCGAGGTAGCGCCGCACGTATTCTTTGTCGAACGATTCGGGTTCTTCGCCCTTGGCGAACCGCTCTTCGTAGCTGCGCTGAAACCAGAAACGCGAGGAGTCGGGCGTGTGGATCTCGTCGATGATGACGATCGTGCCATCGGGGGTTTTGCCGAATTCGTATTTGGTGTCGACCAGAATGAGCCCGCGCTCCAGGCAAAGCCGCGCCCCAAAATCGAACAGGCGCATCGCGGCATCGGCCGCGACGTCGAAATCGGCGGAGGTGATGCGCCCCATGGCCAGGATTTCCTCGCGCGACGCGGAAACATCGTGGTCGCCCTTTTCGGCTTTGGTGCTGGGGGTGAGAATGGGTCGCGCGAGGCGCTGGTTCTTTTTGAGACCATCGGGCAACTGGTTGCCGCAGAAAACGCGCTTGCCCGCCTGGTAATGCGTCCAGATGCTGGTCGATGTCACCCCGGTGATATAGGCGCGCACCACCATCTCGACCGGCAGCGGCGCGCATTCGACCGCTTCGATGACGTTCGGGTCGGGCACGCGAAGCACGTGATTTTTGGCGATGTCCGCGGTTTTCGTGAACCACCATGCAGCGAGGCGGTTCAAGATCTGCCCTTTCAGCGGCAACGTGCCGAGCACGCGGTCGAAGGCGCTGATGCGATCGGTGACGACGATGAAACGCCGTCCGTCGCGCGTCGTGTAGTTGTCGCGGACCTTACCTTCGTACTTGGTGCCGAGCGTGCCGAGATCGGTCTTGTCGAGCGGGTGGGCAAGTGCGGAGCGGAGGGTGGCTTCCGAGAGGGGCATGGCGGCCGGAAAAGTAGTTTGCTAGCCGCCGGGGCGCAACTCCGAGC
>DATHEQ010000133.1:0-37832 GCA_035318505.1 Polyangiaceae bacterium
GCCGGCGTGGCCGCGGGATTTGCCTGTCTCGAAGTGGGGTGGCTCACGCGCGATGCTGCCCATCACGCCGAGCCGACCGTTTTTCTCGTGGCGCGGACGGTGCAGGCGACCATCGCTCGCCTCTTTGCGGGCGCCATCTGGGGCTATGCCGTTGGTCGGGCGCGATCGCGCGGCCGTCGTTTCGACCGCACCTCGATGGTTGCGTGGACGGCGGCGACGCTGCTGCGTGGTCTCTATGACCATCTGATTTTTGGGCGCGGCTTGGCGGCGCTGCTGGGGTCGATCCCCCTCTTCGTCGGCATCGTGGCCGTCTCGTATTTGGCCGCGCGCGAGCTCGGACCGCGCCCGCGGCGCACGCGAAGCGCATCCGGCCGGCCCTTGCCGATGCCTACGCCTCCCCCTTCGCTGCGTACCGTGCGCGATGCACTCCGGCGCGCCGAACGACCGGTGATGCTGCGCTGGATCGTGCTGGGCGCGGTGGTCACGGTAGGGGTGATCGTTTCGGCGGTGGCGGGTGCGGTCGTGCTCGGGCTTCGGCTCGGCGTCGACTTCAGCGCCGTCGATGAAGGCGAAGTGGCGGGCGCGGTGCCCCTCGCGCTCATCGGTCTCGGCGTGCTTCTCGCGTTTCCCGCGTCCGGTTACCTCGTGGCGCGCGCCAGCGGCGCCGATAGCGTGCTCGAAGCAGCGCTTTCGACCGGTCTTGCCATCGCCGGGACGTTGGTCATGCTCGGCCTCGCCGCGCCGGTCGCGGTCGTATTCGCGCTCGCGTTCGCGCCAATCGCCTTTGCGCTGGCGTGTGCGGGCGCGTGGGTCGGTATCGGCGGGAGCGGCTGAGCGTTCGCGCGCGCGACGCTGCCGCGACAACCGTCAGAAGCCGGAATCGGCGCTGCTCACGACGACGTCGTTCTCCGCGCGCGGGTCGTACGCCGACGAAAGCAGTCTTGCTACGTCGAAGCGCACGAAGCGCCCTTTGAGATGTGGTCCTTCGCTCACCCAGATGACGCGGGCCGTCGTGTCCATCACGACGCCGTGCGTGGCAATGAGCGCGTCGATGGCGCGCCGATCGCCCGGGGGGAGTACGACGTCGCCGAGGCCGCGCTTGTCGCGCAAGATCGCGATGGCGTCTTCGACGCTGGCTCCGGGCGGCAATCGCGCGAGGAGCTCGTCGAGACGCGCTCGTCGATGAAGCGTGCTCGTCGTTTGCTCGATCTGCCGGTTGGCGGGGTCGTCGGCGAGCGGCCCCTGGAAATGGTTGGTCAGCGCCAATTTGCCCTTTTCGCGCCGGACGAACGGCGTTTCGCCGGGCGCCCGCTCCACGACGGCCGCGTCGCCGCTGCGGTCGGCCAACATGACGATGTGACTGACCATCGGTTCGCGCAGCTTCAACATGGCGAGAGCCTCGGCCGTGCTGCGCGCTTCGCCGAGAATGTCGCGCATGGTGTGGACCAGAGGCGTGCCCGAGCTTTGCGCTTCTCGCGCGCGTCCACCGTGCACGACCAAAGCGAGGCCGGCGTCGTTCATCCCCGTCACCACGCCGACCAGACCCGGCCAAGCAACCGACGCGTAGGGAATCTTCCCCCGCTCGCGGACCAAGAAGACCGCCTTGTGCTCATCGAAGAGCCGACCCGCTTCGAAATCGAAGACGCGCGCCAGGAAAGTATGGCCGTTCTCGGCGGCGCCGTCCGTCAAGGCGAATGACGTACATCCGAGCAGTGGCGAATGCTCGAACGACAAGCTCACGTCGTAGAGCGAGTGCAGATAGACCATCCGCTGGTACGAGGGGATGCGCGCCGTCCACGGGTCGGGAACGAAGGTGGAAGCCGCGGCCGCGATCTCGCGCCGGCGCGGCTCGCTCATCAGTTGGTCGATGTTGCGAAAGCGGATGCGCGCCAGGTCGAAGATGAGAACGCGCGCCCATGCCGAAGGAACGAGCGTCTCGAGCTGGGTCCAGAGCTCGGCTTCGTTGGCGAGCATCTCTGGGCGCAGGAGGCTCACCAGATGCGATCCGATCTGCTCGGGTGATCCGGAGAGCGCCACTTCCCAGATCTTGCCGCGATGGCGAGCGTAGTCGGACCCCGCCCAGGAAAGATCGGCGTCGCGCGGGTCGACCTTGGCCGCCTCGGAAGGGATGACCACTTGGGGGGGAAGCATGCGCGTCGTGAACACGATGGTCGGATGCGCTCCGAAGCCGAGCACCGCCATCGCAGCCAGACCCACGACGACCCAGCGGACCGGGAAAAACACGGTCGCCGTGATGCGCAGAACGATATGCACGGTGTCGCGGAAAGCGCGATAGTGCGTGCGGTGTCGGCTGCGCGGCGGGTAGAGAACGCGTACGGGCGCCTCGTGAATGGGAACCCCCGCCCGCACGGCGGCGAAAATCACCTCGGCTTCGAAGCCGAAGCGCTGGTCGTGCGTGCGCAGCGCGAGCGTCGTTTCGACGGGGTAGCGACGCAGGCCGCACTGGGTGTCGCGGAAGCGGCGGCGATTGAAGATCGAAACGAAGAAGTTCGATGCTCGATTGCCGATGACGTTGCCGCGCGGCGCTCCCGACTTCGCGAGATCGCGCGTCCCGAGCACGATCGCCGTCTCGTCCGCGCAGGCATCGAGGAGCCGCGCTGCTTGATCGGCGGGGTGCTGCCCGTCGGCGTCTACCGTGACCGCCACGTTGCATCCCCGCTGTCTCATCGCGGCGAGGCCGGTGCGGATCGCCGCGCCTTTGCCGCGATTTTCCGGATGGCGAACGACGATGGCACCTGCCTCTCGAGCAGCTTCGGACGTGCCGTCGCGAGACCCGTCATCGACGACGAAGATGGGCAGGCCCTCCCCGAGCTCGCGCCGAAGCCCCGACACCACGCCGGCGATCGTATCCACCGCGTCGAACGCAGGTACCAGGATCGCGGGGCGCATCACCATGGCTGTTTTCCAGCGGTAGAGTGCCACATGCCCGCCGGCGCGTATCGACAAAGAGCCGCGCAGCGTTCGACACTCGAACGCCGCGCGGTGCAGTGCTACACGAAAACGCGTGATTTTCGACCCCGCCACCGAGACCTTTTTGCGCCTTCAGGCCAAAGCAGAGCTGCGCAAGCGTCGCCGCGCCATGCGCAATTCGATCGCGCCGAGCGCGCGCGCTGCGCGCTCGGCGCGCATCGTGGAGCGCGTTACCTCCGATGCCGTCTTTACCGCGGCGCGTCGCGTGGCGCTGTTTTGGCCCATGCTCGATCGCAACGAAGTCGATGTGCGGCCCATCGATCGCGCGGCGCGCGACCAAGGTAAGCTCGTCGCCTACCCCTTGTTGAAAGACGACGGCGACATGGTGCTGCTCGTCGCAGATCCGTCGGAGCTCGACGAGCGAGGTCATGGATTCGCCGAACCGCCGGACAACGCTGCCGCGGTCGATGTCGACGAGGGGCTTCTGGTCATCGTTCCGGCCTTGGCGGTCGATCTCAATGGGCAGCGTATCGGTTACGGCAAGGGCTATTACGACCGTCTCCTTGCGGCGATTGCGCCACCCGCCTTCGCATTGGCGGTAGCGTACGATTTCGAGATCATGGCCGAAGTGCCGGTGACGGAGGGAGATTACGCTGTCGACATGGTCGTCACGGACGTGCGCAGTTTTCGCATTGCGCGCTGATTCCGTTGGTTGCGGTGAGGCAAGCGGCATGCGGGCGCTTGCCTACATTCCACGAGATCGGAAGAACTACAGCCATCGTGGATACTGAACGACTAGCCAGATAGATCGCTTGCCTACTCCGCGCTCACCCGTGGCTCTGATAGATTCGAAAGGCGCGAATGGTTCCGGCCCCGGATGATCCTACGGAGCTCGACTCGGCCGATCTGGTCGAGGACACGACGGACCCCAAGACAGTCAAGCGAGAGCCGAAGTCGAAGCAGGCGTCGAAACCGCGCGTTTCGGTCCCCGTTCGCGCGTCGGGCCCCCCCCCGCTCGCCTCGCAGCGCCCGCCCCCTTCTCGGCGCCCGCCGCCCCCCGTTCCCACGTTTCCCGAGCCCGATCTCCTCGTGGCGGAAGCGCGCAAACGCGCCGAGATCACGAGTCAGCTGAACGATCGCGTGGCGCTCGCCCGCGCGCGCAACGAGCTCGCCGTGCTGCTCGAGATCTTGAAGCGCGATGTCTCGGCTGCGGTGGCCGAGTACCGCGCCGCCCACGCCATCGCGCCTTCCGCCTTGGCGCCTATATCCGCCGCCCGCCGCCTCACGCCGTTTCGTCCGATAGCGCCGGCGCTCGCTCTGCTCGATACCGAGCTGCGGACCACGGCCGATCCGCGCGCGCGGGCGTCGCGTTTTCTCGAGCTGGGCCGGCTCCTCTTGGCGGGCGGGGCTACGCCAGAAAAGGCCGTGCAGGCCTTCCGCGATTTGCTCGCCGCTGCGCCTCAACATCCCGGTGGTTTACGCGGGCTCGAACGCGCGCTGCGCGCCATGCCCCGCGCCCTCGAGAGCACGACCACGCTCGACGCGCTGGCGACGCATCTCGAGACGATGGCGCTGGCGTGGCGCACCGATCGGCAGCTCTCGGCTTGGCTCGAGGTCGAGCGGGCGCTCATTCTCGAACGACTGCACCGGCCGGAGGCGGCACGCGCCGCATTCGAAGAAGCCATGGAGCTCGACGGAGGTCTCGGCCCGGTGCGCACCTCGTACACGCGCCACCTCATCGTTTACCAGGACGTGGGTCTGCTCGTGAACGCTTGGGCGGCCGAAGCGAACCTCGAAGGCGATACCCCGCGCGCGGGTCGGCTCCTCTATGCGGCCGGTCGGCTTGCCGCGGAGCGACTGGAACAGGCTCCGCTCGCCATCGAGCTTTATCGCCGAGCGACCGCGCTCCAAGCGACCGTGATCGATACGCGGCGCTCGTCGCTGCGCGAGCTCTTGTCTCTCTACGAAGTGCGTGGCGACACCGAGAGCGCGATCGAGGCAGAAGAGCAGCTGCTGCTCTGGGTGGACGGCCCCGAACGCATCTATCGGCACCGCCGTTTGGCTCAGGCGTTCGAACGCATCGAACGGTGGGACGCCGTCGCCAATCACGCTCGCCTGTCGCTCGCCGCGGTGGCCGACGACGACGAGACGCGCGAACGCCTCGATCGCGCGCTGGCGGCGCTTGGTCAGCACGAACAGCGCATCACGATGTGGACGGCGGAAGCGTCCCGCGTCGCGACAGCGGCCTCGCGCGTCGACGCGTTCCGCCGCGCCGCCCAAATTGCCGAAAAAGACCAGGGCCGTCAGGACCTCGCCCTCGTCGAGCTTCGTGCGGCGTGGGCGGTCGACCCCGACGACGCCGAGACGGTCGACGACATTGCCCGTCTCCTCACGACCACCGCGCCGCCCAATCCGGCCGAGCCGGGCGATCCCGCGCGCGCGCGCGCGCGTATCGATTTTTATACGGAAGGCGCCGAGAGAGCCAACGAGCCCGGTCGCAAGATCGCCATGCTCGAGAAATTGGCGCAGATCTGGGAAGACGAGGTGCGCGTTCCGAGCAAGGCGATCGAGGTATACCGCGAGATCCTCGCCGTCGATCCCGAACGGCGCAGCGCGGTGCTCGGTCTGCAGCGCAGCGCAGCGCGAGCCGGTGACGCGAAAGAGCTTTTCCGCGCGCTCGTCCTAGAGGCCGACGGCTGTCGCAATCCGGCGCTCGAACGCGTGCTTCTTCTGCGAGCAGCCGAGATTGCCAGCGAGCGGCTCAACGACGCCGACAGCGCCATCGACCTCGTGCAGCGCGTTCTCGCCAAGAACGCCGGCGATGCGCTGGCGCTGCGTACCGCGGTCCGCATCCATCAGCGAATCGGCCGCTACGACGAAGCGGTCGTCCAGTTGCGGCTCATGCTCACCCACGCTCGCAAAGGGCCCGCGGCATTCGCGATTGCCGTCGAGATCGCGTCGCTTCTCGACCGGCGCGCGCGCAAACGCGACGAAGCCATCGCTGCCTACCGCGAGGCGTTCCGCATCGACCCCACCCACCCTCTGCCGCCCGCGGAGATTCGCCGCATCCTTCAGGCCAACGACGAGCACCGCGCCCTTGCCGACGAGCTCACTTCGATGGCCGCCGGCACCGCCGAACCGGAGGCGCGAGCCCGGATGATCCTCGAAGCGGCGGAGATCTACGGCGATCGCCTGGACGACAACGAGCGCGCCGTCACCTTGCTGGCCCAGGCTCACGGCCTTTCGCCACACGATCAAGAGATCACCGAACGGCTGATTTGGGCTTATGTACGGCTGAATCGGTCGGCCGAGCTGGTCACGCTTTTGGAGAGCAAGCCGGAGATGACGCCGTCCGAGAAGTTCGGCTTGGCGCTCCTCCTCGCGCAGGACCGCGATTTGCCGCGCGCCGTGACGATCTTGTCGGAAGTTCTGGCGGCGGCGCCGCAACACGTGCCCGCCTTGCGCATGCTCGAACAGACGTTGGTTCGGACCGAGCAATATACGGAGCTTGCTGCGGTCTTTCGCGCGCAGGCGGCCACGTTCACGAGCGAAGAGGCCCGCCTCGGCGCCATTCACGAGCTGGTCGCACTCGAAGAGCATCGCGGCGTAGCGCCGGCGCCCAACACGCTGACGGGCAACGACCTCTTACGCAGCATCGTGCCGGACGACATTCTCTTGCACGAGTCAATCCTGCGTCGCGGGCTGGTCGCCGAAACGAGCGACGATGCCATCCGCCTCACACACTCCATCAACGTGCTCGCGAGCGGTACCAGCGATCCGCAATACGCGGCCATGCTCCACCTCGTCGCAGCGCTCCTGATCGAGCGCTCATCGATGGAGCACGCGCAACACCTGCACCGCGACGCGCTACGGCGCTATCGGCTTGCGCTCGACGGTTGGCCCGAATGTCTCACCGCGGCGCGAGGGATGAAACGACTGGCCGAACGCATCTCCGACGGCGAGGCGTTCGTCGAGGCCGCGGCTGCGCTCGGGCATCTCGAGACCGAGCGCGACAAGCGCGCACAGATGCTGACCGAAGCGGCGGAAGGGCTGGTCGCGCGTCGCTCCGACACGCCGCGCGCGCTTTCCCTCTTTGCCCGTGCGCTCGGGGAAGATCCGGACTCGGTTCGCGCGGCCACCGGTCTGCTCACGCTGGCATTGGAAGGCGGAGACGCCGGTCAGGCGGCCGATGCACTGCGGCGCGCGCTGGAGCGGACCCGCAATACGGAGCAGACGCTCCGCGTCGGCAGCGGTCTGGCGAAACTGGCCTTCGAACGTTTATCCGACCCCACCGTTGCGCTCGAAGCCTTGCGGCGGGTGCGTAAGAAGGTGCCCGGGCACGTCGGCAATCTGCTCGCGCTCGCCGACGCCAGCTTGGCGCTCCATTTGTGGGCGGACGCCGCGGAGGTCGCGTCGAGCGCGCTCGGCATCACCCGCGATCCGGGGGAGCGATTTCGCGCGGCGGTGGTGCTGGCCGAAGCTCATTACCGAGTGCCGGAGAGCAAGGCCAACGCCCGTCGCGAGGCGGAAGACGCCGAGAAGCTGGTCGACGCGGCTCCCGAAGGGGTGCGCGCGGAGTGGTTGGCGCGCCTCGGTCTCGTGTATCTCGGTCTCGACGAACCAAAGGCCAGCGAACGGGTGCTCATTCGCGCCGTGCTCTACGGCGGCAAATCGACCAAACCGCTCGAGCTCTTGGCGCAGGCCTTCTCCGTCTCCACGTTCGACGGCGCCGAAGCGTACTACCGCGCGCTCGGCGAGATCATCGAGCAGGCCACCGCCCTCAAGATCCCCATCGAGCCCGGTTGGGTGGCCACCATGGGCAAGCTCGAGGCGACGCTGCTCTTCTCCAAGCCGCGCGACGGTCTCGGCAAGCTGAAGGACGCCATCCTCCTCGATCCCGCTCGCATCGAAAGCTACGAAGCCCTGGCCGAAGTGTATGGCACCCTCGGTGCCCGCGAAGAAGCGGTGCGCGAGCTCTTGAACATCTTGCCCGAGGTCGCCGCTCGCGGCGTCCCCATCGACCGACTCATCCACGTCTTTTCGTTGATCGGGCGCGAATGCAGGCTGGCGCGCGCCACGGCGCAGGCCGCCGCGGCCGAAGAAGTCGTGGCCTTCCTCCAGCGCGACGCGTCGCGGCCGCCGAGCCCGATTCCCTTTGCTGCGCCGGTCCCGATGTCGCTCGTCCCCTCTGCGCTGGCCTCGACCGTGGTGCCCCCTGAGCCGGCGCGGCCGTGGGCCGAGGTGTCCGGCTACCTGCTCGATCTCATGCCCAAGCTCTTGCGCGTCGATCCGCTCGCGCTCGGCCTTTCGCCGCGCGATCGACTGCCGGTTCGCGCGTCCCATCCGCTGCGCGCACTCTGCGACCGCTTCGCGCGCGCCTTTGGCGAAGTGCGTTTCGACCTCTTCGTCGACGCCTCGGCGGTCGGTGTTCCCCGCGTCATCTGCTTTGATCCCCCGGCCATCGTGCTCCCGCGCGGCTACGGCGATCTCAGCGAGAACGAGCAGGCGGTCGGCATTTGTCGGCTGCTCGTTTACATTGCGCTCAGCCTTCCTTGGCTCGAGGAATTGAGCAACGCCGATCTCGACGGTCTGCTTTTCGGCGCGCTCCGCGCGGGCGACGAGACCTGGAAGGTGGGGCAGCTATCGGCCGCCTCCGAGGCCAATGCCGAAGTCTGGCGACCGCGCATCGTCAAGGCGGCCGGCCGTCGCCACAAGCGCGGGTTCGAGGAAATCGCCGAGCGCTCCCACCGCTACTCCGATCCGCAGACGTTTCGCCAAACGATTCGCCTCGCTTCGATGCGAGTGGCGTACCTCCTTACCGGCGATCTGGCGAGCTCGCTCAACCACTTGATCCGCATCGATCGCGAGCTCTCGCAGGCCCCGCGCGATCAGGTCGCCCAGAAGCTGATGCTGCACCCGGTGGGGCGCGATCTCGTCTTCTTTTCACTGGCGCCGAAAACGATCGGACTGCGCCAGAGCGTCGGGACGGCGTGACTTCGACGCTGACCCTCCGTGCCGCGACGGCTGCCGACGTGGACGAGATCTTGGCTCTCATTCGCGAGCTGGCCGAGTACGAGCGTTCGCCACTCGATGTCACGGCAACCCCGGCCGATCTTTTGCGCGACGGCTTCGGCGAACATCCTCGCTTTCACGTCCTTTTGGCCTGCGAGGGTAAAAAAGTGGCGGGATTCGCCTTCTATTTTTTTGCCTATTCCACCTGGCGCGCTCAGCCGACGCTCTACCTCGAGGACCTCTTCGTCCGGCCGGCCTACCGGCGTCGTGGTCTCGGGCTCATGCTCATGCGGCGATTGGCGGAGGAAGCGGTCAAGACCGGATGCGGCCGCTTTCAATGGCAAGTACTCGATTGGAACGAGCCCGCGGTTCGCTTTTACGAAACGCTCGGTGCCAAGATCCTGCGCGAATGGTGGACCGTGCGTGTCGAAGGGGAAGCCATCGCCAAGCTCGCCGTTTCACGCGACTAGCACCCGCCGAGCCTCGCTGGGCATCGGCCGGACGTGGCGCGGTCGGCGCTAGTTGCGCGTCTTGGGAGATCGCGCCTGGCAATCGGCGCAAAGGCCGTAGAGCTCGTGCTTGTGCGTGCGCAGATCGAAACCGTAACCGCGCGCCACCTCGTCCTGCAAAGACTCGATCCGCGGCTCCTCGAATTCCGTGATTCCGTGGCATTCGATGCAGATGAGGTGGTCGTGGTGGGTATCGCCGTCGGCGAGCTCGTAACGCGTGACGCCGTCACCGAAGTGTCGCTCGTTGGCGACGCCGCTTTCCGCCAGCAGTTTGAGCGTGCGGTACACCGTCGCATAGCCGACGCGAGGATCGGCGGAGCGCACTTGCCCCAGCAACTCTTCGATCGTGATGTGCGAGTGGGAATGAAAGAACGTCTCCACGATGAGGCGCCGCTGCTCGGTGGAGCGCAGCCCTTTGCGTGCCATGTAGGCCGCTAGCACGTCGCGCAAGTGGTCGATATTGCCGTTGCTGGTTGCCGTGCTCATGGGGTTTTCGCGAAGACGGCGGCTAGTCTACCCGTGGGCGGCCAATTCGGCCGCCCGAAAATCGTCGGCCCCTTTGCCCCAGCTCGAAGCCCCCACGCGGGCAAGATCGGTGGCCCTCGCATGGAGCGCCGAAGCTGCCGCGCCGAAAAACCCGGCCAGCGGAGCGTAAGCGGCCGGCAATACGCCAAAAGCGACCGCCAGGGCGAACGCGACGCCAGGAGCGAGCGCCAGCACGAGCCCGGCGCGCGCTTCGTACTTGGTGCGTCGCGCCAGCGAAATGGCGAGCGCGCCGTGGCGCACGTCATCCGACGCCAAAGTAATGCCCCATTCGCCGGGTCCGCCGCCCATCGAGGGCATGGCCACCGCCACGTCGGCGGCCGTCAACGCTGCTTCATCGGTGCGCGGGTGGCCAATCACGGCGACCGTCACACCCCCCTGCGACAGGCGCTCGATCTCGAGCGCGCGGTCGACAGGCAGGATCTCGGGCCTGACGTGCTCGATATCGAGCGCGCGGCCGATCGCCTCGCACGTTTCCCGGCTATCGCCCGAAAGGAGTACCGGCTCGACCTGCGCATCGAGCAGATGCTGGACCGCGGCGCGGCTCCCCGGGCGCAGCGCATCCTGCATCCCGATCACCCCGACCAGCCTGCCGCCCAGCGCGACCAGCAATACCTCGCGCCCCCGCCCTTCGATCTCGGCGATCTTCTGTTCGGCGATGGCAACCGAGATCTTCTCGCGCAGCATCAGGGCTCGGCTGCCTACCGTCAGCGCTTCACCGGTCGATGCGACGGCGGTCACGCCGAGCCCCGGCTGGGATACCGGACTGCGTACCGCATCGGGCTGGATGTGGCGGACGACGGCCGCTCGCTGGACGGCCATCGCCACCGGATGATTGCTCGCGCTCTCCGCGCCTGCGGCAAAAGCGAGAACCTGCGTTTCGTTCCAGCGTCCGAGCGGCTCGAGATCGGCCAGCTCCGGCTCGCCGATGAGGAGCGTGCCGCGCGCGCAGAAGGCGGCAATCGACACATCTCCCGCGCGATCCCAGTCGGGCGCCGTGCGGTAGGCGATCCCTTGGCGGAGCCCTTCCATGACGCCGCGCGCGACGTGCACGGCCGCGATGGAGGCGACCGTGGCGGTCGTGATCGCCGCGTAAGCGGCAATGGCGGAAAGAGCGATCTGCGCGAACGGCTCACGATTGACCAGTGCGGCGAAGCCGGCAATCACCATGGCCCCGAGCCCGCCACGCTCGGCGATGGTGCGAGAGAGGAGCGCCACGCGCGCGTGCACATCGCCGCGACGGCGGGGATCCAGCGTCAGCCTGGCCCAAGAGCGATCGAGCCCGACGTACGTGGCCCTCACCCGTAGCCTTCCGGAGACGAGCCGCGCCCCGGCCACGATGGCATCGCCCTCCCGTCGGCGCACGGGATGGGACGCTCCGATCCAGGGGATGACGACGGCCTCACCGGCGATGACGTTGCCGTCCACGCCGAGGATACTTCCCGATTCGACGGACACTTCCTCGCCCGGGCGAACGGGATCGCGCGCTCCCTCGAGGGCGCCCGCCGGCCTTTTGACGCCGCAGTCGAGGACCTCGTCGATCAAGGATCGCTCGGCGGCGACCGCGCGCCGCGCGCGATCGACGAGCGCAATGGCGGCGGCCGTACCCGTGACGACCACGCCCGCGAAAGTGGCCGCCTCTTCCGCGGCCAAGTCACGTCCCACGAACGTAAAGATGGCGAGAGCCGAGGCGGCCGCGCCTGGGGCGAGCAGAAGAAGCGGGTGCACGTCGGTGGGTTCACGCCGCGCGCGCAGGCTGTAAATGGCGACACCGAGGAGACCGACGAGGCAGAGGGTGTACCGCAGCACCATCACGGTCGAAGAGACGCCCGCCAAGACCAGAGCGATGGCGAGAACCCCGCAGGCGATCGCCGCGCCCAGCACGATGACGCTCGTTCGGATCGCCGTGACGCTCTCCTGCTCCTCGCGAAAGCCGAGACGAGAGGGCGGGGCAGCCATGTCGGCGGAGGACGACTCGATGGCCCCTGTCGATGGGTCCGCGAAAACCGAGGCGGCTATTTCGAAGGAAGGCTCCGCGGGCCCCGGAGCCACGGGTTCGGCGCTGGTTCGTCGTTCCGCGCTCGCGGGCGGAAAACCGCGCCCTGCCGTCGCGCGCGTCGCGGCTCGACGGCCGGCCGGGGTCGGCGTGGGGCTCGCTTGGCGCGTCCCTTCGCCCGCCGTGGCAGCGCTGCCGAGCGGGGCGACGCGCTCGCGACAGGCGCTGTCACAGAAATAGAAAAAGCGATCGTCGAAAATGGCGACGTGGCCCGCGCGCAGCGGATCGACGGGACTGGCGCAGGCCGGACAGCTGACGGTCATGCGTTTTCGAGCACCCACTCCAGCACGGCTTTGCCCGTGTGCAACCGAGCCTCCGCTTGATCCCAGACGAACGAGCGCGGCCCGTCGATGACGTCGCCATCGATCTCCTCCCCGCGATGTGCGGGCAGGCAATGAAGCACCACCACGTCGTGCGACGCGACGCCAATCAGCTCGGTGGATACGCGAAAATTCGCAAAAGCCCGGGCGCGCGCCTGGTGCTCGTCTTCCTGACCCATACTTGCCCAAACGTCGGTGCTGATGACGTCGGCGCGGTGACAGGCCTCGCGAGCGTCGTGCGTGACGGTCACCTTGGCTCCGGCGCGGCGCGCGAGCAGGAGGTCGTTCTCGGGCGGTTCGAAACCGGCGGGACAAGCAAGGACGAGCTCGAGCTGCAAGAGACGCGCGGCCTCGATCCACGAGCGAGCCATGTTGTTGCCATCTCCGATCCAGGCGTAGCGGAGGCCCGAAAGCGTGCCCCGCACCGCGCGCACGGTATAGAGATCGGCCAGCAGCTGCAGCGGATGAGCGTCGTCGGTGAGCGCATTGATCACCGGCACTTTCGCGACGCTGGCAAGCTCGAGCAGTCGCTCGCGACCGAAAGTGCGAAAGGTGATGACGTCCACCATTCGGCTCAGCACGCGCGCCGTGTCGGCGAGCGGCTCTCCCCGCGCGAGCTGCGAGCCCTGCGAGGTCATCACGATGGGCCACCCGCCGAGCTCGCAAACAGCCACCTCGAGCGATACACGCGTGCGCGTGGAGGCCTTTTCGAACACCAAGGCGGCGGAGCGGCCCGCCATGGGACGCGGGTGGGCCGGCGTTCGTCGCGCATCGGCGAAGTGCTTGGCCTTGTCGAGTAGCGGCTCGATGCCCCCGGGTCCGAGATCGGAGAGCGCGAGAAAGTCGCGCTTCATGGCGCTGCTCGCGCGGGCTCCGCAGCCTTCGATCGGCGCAGCGAGGTCAGCGCTTCGTCGAGCGCGCGCACGCCCTCGTCGAGCTGCTCTTCGGTCACGATGAGCGGCGGGCAAAAGCGAATGGCCGAGTCGCCGGCGGTGATCAAGAGCACGCCACGCTCGCGCACCGCGGCCAGCACGGCGCGCGATTCCAATCCGGCTTTGAGAGGCACGGCGCGCAGAAGTCCGGCGCCGCGCTCGGGCCCCAGCACGTCGGCGTGCCGCGCGCAGAGCGCGGTCAAGGCCTGCGCGAGATACGCGCCCTTCTTCTTGGCCCCTTCGATGAGCTTCTCGTCCTCGACGACGGCGAGCACCGTCAGCGCGGCAGCCGCGGCGAGTGCGTTGCCTCCGAAGGTCGATCCGTGTGAGCCGGGCGGCAGCGCGCCGGCCAGCTCCTCGCGACAAAGCATCACGCCGATGGGAAACCCGCCGCCGATTCCTTTGGCGAGCGCAATGGCGTCCGGCAAAACGCCGTGCTGTTCACAGGCCAAGAAAGTGCCTGTGCGGCCGGCGCCCGTCTGCACCTCGTCGAGCAAAAGAAGCGCGCCGGCTTGTTCGGTGAGACGGCGGAGCCCGGCGAGAAAACCGGACGGCGCGGGGAGTACGCCGCCTTCGCCCTGCACCGGCTCCACGATGATGGCGGCCACGTCGGGGCCCATGGCCCGTTCTACGGCGGCGAGATCCCCGTAGGGAAGATGCGTGACCCCACCGTCGTAAGGTCCGAATCCTTCGCGGTATTTGGCGCGCCCGGTCATGGCTAGCGCGCCGAGGGTGCGGCCGTGGAACGCCTCTTCGAAAGCAATGACGCGATAGCGATCTTTCTGTCCCTTCAAATAGAAGTGATGCCGCGCGAGCTTGAGCAATGCTTCGTTGGCTTCGGCGCCCGAGTTGCAGAAAAAGGCGCGGCTCATGCGCGTTCGGCGGCACAGCTCTGCCGCCAAGAGGATGTTGTTCTCGTTGTAGAAGTGATTGGACATGTGAACGAGACGCGCCACTTGCTCGGAGATGGCGGCGACGTAGCGCGGGTGGGCATGCCCGAGTGAGGACACGGCGACCCCCGCGGCCAGATCGAGGTAACGCTTTCCGCTCTTGTCCCAGACCTCACACCCTTGGCCGCGCACGAAGACACACGGCGCCTGGCGATAGTTGGGATAGAGATGCTGTGCCGCCAGCGCGAGGAGGGCTTTCTCGTCCGTGTTGGTCATGGGCCGGATCTAGCACGCCGGCGCCAGCACCCCAATCCTCGAGGTGGCGCTCACGGTCCACCTGGGTCAAACACGCAGGGCCAAGATGGCGTCGGCAATTTCGGCAAAACCCGCGCCCCGCTCGGCCCAGGACAGGTAGCGCGGCGGTACCGAAAGTCGAGGCAGGCTAGCGGCGACGTTGGCAACGCCGAAGCTCGACGTGAATGCAAAGAAACAAGCCGCGTCATTGGCACTGTCCCCGATATACGCATAGCGATGACGCGCCGCGGTGGGGTCTTCCTGAAAGCGGGCGCGCAAAAAAGCGATCGTGCCCGTTGCCTTGTCGTAGGGCTCGAGCGTGATGTGAAGGTGCACGCTCGAGACGAACGTGCGAAAGCCGAGCCCCCGCGCCGCGCTTTCGATGGCCGCCACTTCGTCGCTCATCAACTGCTGCGACTCGCCGATGTCGATGGCGATATCGCTTTCGCGGGCGTGCGTGTCGTCGGACGCGCGCACCGCCGGAAATTGCTTTTTCAGGGCGGCGAAGCCGACACCGAGGCGTTCACGGCGTAAGCGGCGCGTCTCGTCGTCGCTCTGCGGCCAGCGCAGCACGGCGTGCTTTTCGCGGTAAAGCGCGACGGCGCCGTTCTCCGTCACCACCGCCTCGACGGGCCATTGCCGCGCCATCACCTCCCCGTATCCCGCGGGCCGGCCCGTCACCGCGATGAGGCGAAGTCCCGCGCGTGCGAGGCGAAAAAGAGCGGCATAGGCCGTTTCCGTGAGCGCACCGTCGTCGAGAAACGTGTCGTCGAGATCGAAAAGAATGCCGGCGAGACCTGCGGCTTCGGCACGCGGCAGCGTCGTGAGCGGTTTCACAACGGTTCCACCACGGCCAGCAGGCTCTTCAAATAGAGCCCCTCCGGAAATGCAGCCAAGACCGGATGATCGAACCCCTGAAAAAAGCGCTCCAGCACGGTGGCGCGCACGTTGACCTCACGCGCACCGATGGCGAGGGCGCGCGTCAGCGCATCGAGGCCCACCGCGGCGGAGCACGACGACAAAAGGAGCAATCCACCCGGTCGGGTCGCGCGGCAGCCCGATTGGGCCAACTTCTGATAGGCGCCGAGGGCGCCGGCACGAGCGCCGCGGGTGGGCGCGAACTTGGGAGGATCGCAGAGCACCAAGTCGTATCCCCCTTCGCGCCCCGCCTGGTTCATGCGCTCGCGCGCGTCCCCGCGCACGTAGCGAATGCGGTCGATGAGCCCGTTGCTGCGGGCGCATTCCGCGCCGACCTCGAGCGCGACGGCGCTCTCGTCGACGGCCGTGACTTCGGTGGCGCCGCCCCGCGCAGCGGCCATCGCGAAGGCGCCGACGTAACTGTAGGCGTCGAGCACGCGCCGCCCGTGCGCCAGCTGTTCGATTCGGCCGCGCATCGGGCGCTGATCCAAATAGAAGCCCGTTTTTTGTGCGATCGTCGCGGGGAGCTCGTAGCGAAGGCCTCGCTCGACGAAGGAAAGCGAGGACACGTCGGGGTCTCCCCGTACGACGCCCTGGCCGGCGATGAACTTTTCCGCGCGCGCGGCCTGTGCCGACGTTCGGTCGAAAATAGCCCGCGGGGCGAGCACCTCCTGAATGGCATCGAAGATGGCTTGCTCGCGGCGTTTCATTCCCACCGTGCCGATCTGAACCACGGCCACCTCGCCAAAAAGGTCGACGACCAACCCCGGCAGGTCGTCTCCCTCGGCGTTGACGATGCGCACCGCGCTCGTTTCTGAAGACGGCAATCCGAGCAGCTGCCTGCGTTCGACGGCGCGGCGGAGACGCGCACGAAAGAGCGCGTCGTCGATCGGAGTCTCGCGATCGCGCAGCAGAATGCGCACGGGAATTGCCGAGCTCGGCGAGTAGAACCCGCGCCCGAGATAGTTGCCGCGCGGGTCCGTGACCAGCACCTCGTCGCCGGGGCCGGCGCCCCCTTCGATGCGCTGCACGGCTTGCGCGTAAACCCACGGATGTCCCGCCCAAACGGGTTGAATGTGCCCAGCCTTGAGGACGACGGTCGCCATGCGTGTAACCGGGCCTACCCTGCACCATTGTGACCGCCCGTGCACAGGTTCCGTCACACTGTCCCGTCCGACGGCCTCCCGAGTCTCGCGTCGACACCTTTTGTCGGGCGCGAGGGGAGGGCCGACCTGGCATCGGGGTTGCTATAACTTCGAGCATGGTCAAAGCTCCTCGTCCGGGGCAAAGACCGTGATTCGGAGTGGTGCGATGCGTATCCCGATGCTTGGCTCGATATCGGTCGTTTGCCTTTCGTTCGCGACGAGCGCGTGGGCCGCGCCTGCCGACCCCGAAGGCGCGGCACCGCCCGCGACGACCACGGCTGCTCCGAGCCCCCCACCCGCTCCCCCGCGGGGCGCGCCCAGTGTTCCGGATGCGTCACCGGAGACGGCTCCGTCCCCCAAGCCGCTCACGGGGCCAGTGATGGGGCCGTTGCCTCCCGAGGAAGCGGCGTTGCCCCCGCTACCCTCTTCGGCGCCTGCGATCTACGACGCGCCCCCGCCTCCGCCCCCGCCCAAGGCGAGCCGCAGATCGGAGTGGGGCGTGCAGCTCCGGCTCGAAAGCGCTCCCATGGGTGGCGACGCTGCGCCCGACGCCGGTATGGGCGGCATCGGTTTCAGTCTCCGCCCGCGGCCGAGCCCATATTTCGCCATCGACTTCGGGCTCGATTTCATGGGCGGCAGAGACTTCAATGGCGATAAGCGGAGCGAGTCGGCCTTTACGGTCAACCCGATGCTTTTTCTCAATCCGCGCAGCAAGGTGCAGATCTATTTGCTCGCCGGTCTCGGGTTGGGCGGCGCCAGCGTCGAGCGCTCGAACGGTGTCGAGCGACGCTACCGCTACGTCGGCGCAGATGCCGGCGCCGGCCTCGAGTTCCGTTTCTGGCGGCACTTTGCCTTCAGCGGAGATGTCGTGGCATTCGTCCGCGATCGCGCCGACGTCGGAAGCAGTGCCCCCGAGTACCTCGAGGCAAACACCGGGCGCTATACCGATAGTTCGGCGGGCGCCCTGTTTAGGCTCGGTGGAGCGTATTATTGGTAATTGTCGACAGCAGCTGTCGCCATCGAGCGTTCGCGCGTGCGCCGGCGGCGCGGGCTCACTGAACCAGGTCTTTTAGGGCTTTCAGGGCGCTCGCGCGAATCTTCTTCGAAGCGGGTTTGCCGCGAATCGTGATCGCCTCCTTGGTGAACGGGTTGATGCCCGGACGATCCTTGGTGGCGGGTTTCTTCACCGCCCGCAGCTTGAGCAACCCGGGAATCACGAATTCGCCCGGTCCCCGCGCTCCGAGCTGCTTTTTGATGATGTCGGTCAGCCCGTCGAATACGCGATTGATGCTCTTTTTGTCGAGCTCCGTCGTCTCGGCAAGCTCGGAAATGACTTGAGACTTGGTCAACCTTTTGCCGGCCATTGCGCTTCCTCCTCAGGACCCCCTCGCCACGAATACCGGGCGGTGAACGGAGCGATAACAAGCCGTTCACGCGCTCGCAAGCAAAAATTTGGCTAAATGCAGCGCATTTTGCGGCATTGTCTGTAGGTTGACGGCGGCGGCGCACGCCTCGAACGGCCGCGTTCATCGTTGAATCCCTGAAAACCGAGGGAAGTATCGGCTGTTGGCTATCGTTGGGCACTCCCTTGCGCCGCGGCCGTATGGTCTCAATCGAACATTTCACGACCCGACCGACGGCGCTCCATCCTTTTACGGACGGGGCGAAACGTGCTGTCGCTATCGCATTCCCGCGCGATCGCCGGACGAACACCGTGTCGATACCGCGCGGTGATTGGCCGTAACGCTGGGCGGTCAATGATTGCCGACAGCGTCAGCGCGAGCTGGAGCCTTTGACGCGCGCGCCCGCTCGCGACGGCCGGCGGGCGCGCGCCGTCGAGGTGAGCGGTTCGCGCTTTGAAGGCGTGCTTGCTGCGCGGGGGGTGCGTCCGCCGGCGCGCAGGTGCGCTGCGCGACAGAGGCGGTCGGTTTCGGCCGTCATGATCGCTTCGTCGCGCTCCGACTGATGGTCGTATCCGACGAGGTGCAAAAGGCCGTGGGCGAGAAGCATGAGCATCTCCGCCTCGAGCGGGCGCCGCCTCTGACTCGCCTGACGGCGCGCCGTCTCCACGCTGACGACCACGTCTCCCAGCATCTCACCGGGCTGGTTCGGCAAACGGTTGGCGCCGAGCGGCTGTCCCTCTCGCATGGCGAAGGCGAGAACGTCGGTGGCGCGGTCGCGATGACGGAACACCTTGTTGAGCTCGCGGATCTCGCGATCGTCGGTGATGGCGATGGAGAGCTCAGCCCGCGAAAGATCGAGACAACCGAGCATCCGCTCGGCCCAGCGGCGGACGAGCTGTCGCGACACCCCCCGAAAGGGCCCGTTGCGAATGGAAACGATCGCGGGCAACGGCGTGGCTCGGGTCGGAAGAACGTCGCGACGGCGAAGTGTCAGGTGAGCGGGATCTTCTTCCCGTCCTCGAGGAACTTCTTCAGCCCGATGTCGGTGAGCGGGTGGTACGCGAGCTGCTCGATCACCTTGAACGGCATCGTGCAGATGTCGGCGCCCAGCTGGGCTGCTTGCAGGACGTGCGTCGGGCTGCGCACGCTCGCCACCAGCACCTCCGTCTGAAACGCGTAGTTCTGGTAGATGGTGATGATCTGCTCGATGAGGTGCATCCCTTCATGCGAGGTGTCATCGATGCGGCCGATGAACGGCGAAATGTAGTTTGCACCCGCCTTGGCCGCGAGCAGGGCCTGGTTCGCCGAAAAGCAGAGGGTGACGTTGGTGCGAATTCCCTCCCCATGAAACGTTTTGACGGCGCGCAATCCCTCCGGGATGAGCGGCACCTTGACCACCATGTTCTTGTGGATCTTGGCGATCTCGCTGCCTTCGCGGAGGATGCTCTCGTAATCGACGGCGAGCACCTCGCCGGAGATGGGCCCGTCCACGATCTCGCAGATCTCGGCCAAGGCCTTTTTCAGGGTCTTGCCGCCCTTGGCGAGGAGCGAGGGGTTGGTCGTCACGCCGTCGACGAGGCCCATCGACGTCGCTTTTTTGATTTCGTTGATGTCGCCGGAATCGATGAAAAACTTCATAGGGCTTCCTAACATTCAACCCCCCGCTTTGCCAGCCCTTCGCCGCCGCCGAACGAAGTGCTTCGCCTTCCGGCGGAGCCGCTGAACGGAAGCGGAAAGGGTGCGTGGTTGGGGGACGGTCGTCCTTGGTCGCCGGCTGGGCGGCGGAGAGCGCGCCTCGTCGCTCGTCAACGCAAACGACGCGAACGACGGCTGGCGTCGCAACAGTGCAATGGCGTGGAGCGCGCGCCGCCGACCGAGGTGACATGCGGCGATACCGTGCGGAGAGCGCGCCATCGACACGAGGTCAAACATCAATGTTTACCAAGGCGCGACATTCGGTAAAAGGCCGCGATTGACCACGATTTGCGTTGACTTGGTCGTGAGCAATGCGGCAATCATGCGAAAGCATCGAGCGACCTTGCTCCCATCGACACTATCGTCATTGCAATGGGTATGCGAAATGGCAAAAGCCAATCCGAGGCGCCTGGCGCGGCCGCTCGTCCGTATTCGCTTGCCACATTGAATTCGGCGGCGCTCGGCTGCGCACTGTCGCTCGCCGCTTGGTCTTGCGCGGGACCGGGAAACACCGGCCGCAGCGCGCCCGATCCCATGCTCGTTCGAGCCGTGCCTTGGACCAACGGCGTGCTCCCGATCGTCGAAGTCGGCAACGAGCTGGTCATTCCGGCCCTTCCCGTCTATCCGCCCATCGCATCCGGCGTTGCCGATCCGGGGTCGCAGCGCTTCGAATGCAGTGCCCTAGAGGGAATCGACTTCTCGCCCGGATGGCTCGATACCTTCGAGCCCGACATGCCCGACGATCCCGCCCAGGTGGGGGTATCCCCGGGATGGTCGTCCTACGACGACCTCACCCAATATGCCTTCCACGTTCCCGGCGACGCCACGTGGTATTCGGGGCTCAAGGGAATCTTCAATGCGGCTTGGGGCATGCCTTCCGACAAGATCGAGGGCCCTTCCTGCGACGGTAAACCCAATCACTGGGCGCTTCATTTTCGCGGCGGACTCTTTCGCAATTGGGGCGGCGGCGTCAGCCATGCGCTCACCGATCCCGCAGGCTGTACGCCGGGTGCCGATTTTTGCCCGCCCGCCGTGCCGCCCGGTGCGCTTACCGACAGCGCCGGCCTGCCGCGCAAATCGGCGTCGGGTGACGATTACAAGCAGTCGCACGATTTCGTCGACGTATCTGCTTACGAGGGGGTCGCATTCTGGGCCCGTCGCGGTCCCGAGGGGCAAGATCACGCCCTTTTGATTCTTACCGACAAGTTCACGAGCAGTCGCTTGGCGCGCGAGAATCAAACGTTCTGCCGCCGTCTGCGCGAGTGCCACACGCGCTGTCTCAACGAGGCCCCCTGCTCACCGGACAATCCCACCGCGGCGGCCCCGGTTTTCCGCTGCTTCGATCCGCGCGCGGGCGCATTGCCGACGATCGCCGTCGATTCGCTGCTCGACCTCGTTTACCCGCGCTGCGGTCCCAGCGCGTGCACCAGCCCTGCGACGTACCTCGATCCCGACTTCGACGACAAAACATGCCGGCCGTACTCATTTCCCGGCGCGGACGTGAGCGGCGAATATTGTTGGAACGAGGGCGCGCCGCCGCCTCCGAGCCGCGACGAGAGCTGCCAAGACGGCTGGCAGACCTCCGTCCCCCTGACCATGGATTGGAAGTTTCACGCGATCCCTTTCTCCGAGCTCGGGCAAGTGGGGTTTGGCAAACGCGCGCCCTACCTCGATCTTCGGTCCATCGACACCATCGCGTTCGGTTCGACGATGGGCTTCGCCGACGTCTATATCGACAATGTCACGTTCTATCGCCACAAGAAATAGAACGCGCCGCCGGCTCGCGGCGTCCTCTATCGCGGGAGCGATCGCGCTCCTCGCATGGACGTCGCTTGCCCAAACCAGCGAGCCCAAGGAGCCGGAGCACCCGGCTCCCGGTTATTTGCCCGGATATCGCCGCGCCATGGGCCTCGGTCTCTCTCCTTATGCGCCGCAAACTCCGAGCCTGCCCGGGGGTCTGACGGTGCCCTTCAGCGCGCCCGCGCCGGGCGACGAATGGACATTCAATTTTTGGGGGTACATGAGCGCGGCGCTTCGCGTGAGCCGCGGGTCACGCGATAATCCCACCGGCGACCAGTACGCGACCACCCTGCACAGCTATCCGAAGATCGTCGACGCGTATGGGATGTTCAGCGGCACCAACGCGCCGCAGGGCAGCTGGGTCGACTTGACGTTCGAGTACGGCAATCGCGTCGTCACCTCGCACGTGAAGATTTCGACTTGGCGACCGACGGTGGGCGCCGATTGGACGCCCCTCGGCAGTCAAAACTTGTTCCAGGAAGCGTACCTGTCCTTCAAGGTCCCCGCCGGCAAGCTCAATCTCAAGGGGACGGTGGGCGCGTTCCGAAACACGTACGGCGGTCTCGGCCAATACGACGTCGGTCGTTACAACGCGGCGATCATCGGCGGCCCCTTCGGCCTCGGTGAAACGCTGACCGCGCAATACGACATCGACGGCACGTACACCGTCTTCTTGGAAGACGGCGTCATGGGGCGTCTCGGCAAGACGCCGCCCGGCGCGCCGGCCATCGTCAGCGTCGACGGCGCCTTCAACTCCTCGATCCCTTCCAGCTGGGTTCACCACGCGCACGCGGGCGTCGCGCGGCAGGCCACCGTGCCGCTCGTCCTCGGCCTTCATTACCTCAGCAATTGGGCACAGGACGAGCGCGACCAAGCGGACGATCCGCGCACGCCGTTTCTCGATGAATCGCATCGGCCCGACGCGCGCATGGACGTGTACGGCGCCGATTTTCGAATGATCGACAATTACCTGGGCAACTTCGCGGTCGCCGCGTCCTATGCCGATGCCCATTACGCCACCCTGCTGACCGGCCTCAACTTTTTCGGCTCGTACAACGGCGAGCAAATGACGAAGCGCTTTTTCGGTCCGCGCGCGGCTGGCACGGCCAAGATGCTGGTGACGGGCATCGAATACAACTTGGCCTGGGCCAAGCTGCTGCGACACCCCGCCGAATTCGGCGGTGACGGCCCCGAGCTCGTTACCAGCGTTTTCGCTCAATATGCGGCCGTCGACAGCAAGGATCCGGACTTCGACGGTCGCAAGATGTTCAAGTTCGGAACGGAGATCACCTACCGTTTCTTTTCCTGGTTTGCGCTCTCGGGCCGCATCGATCACGTGGCTCCCAATTCGAAAGATGCGGACGAGACGTTCGACGTCGTCAGTCCGAAAATCATCTTCAAGAGCGACTGGCTGAGCCACGAGCAGGTGACGCTCGCCTATACGCGCTGGTTTTACGGGGCGCACACGCACGCGGAGTTTCCCAACAACTTCACCCGCGGACAGCTCGACAACGAGATGTACGCATTGACCTTCGGCATGTGGTGGTAGCCGCCATGTGCCCCCGCCCTCGAAAATCGATCGTGAACGAGATCGCAGCGCGTCGAGAAAGCAGGTTCCGAATGAGAGGCGGCCTTTCATGCTCCGGGTTCGCACTGGGCCTCCTGTGCGCGGCGCCCGTGCTGGCGCAGGACAGCAATCCCCCCGCCGCGCAAGACTCCCGCCAGGGAATCTCGCTCGGACTCGATCCCGGCACGCCGCAAGTGGGGGCGCTGCCTGGCGGGCTCACCCCTGCCTACGGGCAGCCCGCCGCCGACGAGAAGGAATGGCGTTTCGACTTCCACGGTTTTTTCACGATGCCGCTCCGCGCCGGCTTCAACACGCGGGCCGGAGCGGCCACGACCGAGCAGCACACGGGCGTCCTGCATGCGCCGCCGGTGGTGCCGGACTATCGCGATTCGTTTACGTACACCACGGTCGTGCCGCAGCCTTATGTGCAGCTCAATTTTTCTTATGGCAATTCCGTAGTGACAGGCAATGTCAACATCCTGTCGCGCACCGCCACCACCGCGGCAAGTTTCTATAACCCTCCCGAACAATCCGGGATCAGCGACGCTTTTCTCAACTTCCGGCTGCCGGGCCTCGCCAAAAATACGCATTTCGAGGTGCACGTCGGCGCGTTTACCAACCGCTACGGCATCATGGGCGAGTACGACGAAGGCAAATATGGCACGCCCGTCATCGCCCGCACGAATGGTCTCGGAGAAAATATCATTGCCAAGTTCGGCTTTGGCAATACCGTCGTCCAGCTCGAACAAGGCATCCAGGGACAGCTCGATAAAATGCCCAGCGACGTGTTGCCTGCCGGCTGGAACGGCTTTGCCGACCCCAACGCCGGCACGGGCTTCGTCCACCATCTGCACGCCGGTGTCGGCTACCTGAGCACCGCCGCGCTCGGCCTTCATTACATGTCCGCGTGGACGCAGGACGATCGCGCCTCGCAGTCGATCCAGCCCGACGGCAAGCTCCGCATTCTCGCCGCGGACGTGCGCCTCACGACGGGCAATCTCGGGCACCTCTACCTTGTCGCGTCCCACACCAAAGCGGACTACGTGCGCTCGGTGGGGCGCATTGCCGAGGTTCTGAATACCGGGAGTGGCAACGGCTTGATCGCCAATTATCTCGGCCCGAGCAGTGGAGGAACCGGGACGCTCCTCACGTTGGCCGCGCAGTACGACTTGAGCGTGATGAGCGTTCTTCGCTATCCCGAGGTGTTCGCGGGCGACAGCCCCGACGTCGTGCTCAGCGTTTTCGGCATGCAGACGCACGTCACCAGTCGCGACGCCGCCTACGACGGTGTCACCAAGCGCAAAGTCGGCGCCGAGGGCGCCTACAGTATTTTACCGTGGTTGGCTGCGTCGTTGCGGCTCGACGGCGTGCTGCCCGACGATGATGACGGCAAGCAATCGTTCGCCATCGTCTCGCCACGCATCATCTTCCGCAGTAAGTGGCAAGCGCACGACCAAGTCGTCTTGCAATACGCGCACTGGTTCAACGGCTCGGGTGTCGTGGTGCGCAATGGGTACCCCGCCGCCGTCGATCGAACGCTTCACCCCGATGAAGACGTTCTGTCCATATCGGCAAGCATGTGGTGGTGAGCGTCCGTCACGAGCACGAGCATTGGCTTTCGCAGTAAACACTGATTATTGACCACGATTTGCTTTGACTTGAGCTGAGCGCGCGTCCCATAGTTTCAAAAATCAATCCACATAGCCCTTTCCTTGCGCCAAGTGGACGGAGCTACCATGCGATATTCGAGCTTGCAGAACGGATTCCTGATCTCGCTGTTGGCATTGGGCGTCGCCGCGCTTTCGGGGTGCTCCTCGGGCACCGATTCCCCGGCCACATCGGCGGGCGGCACGGGCGGCACCACGGGAAGTGGAGGCACGGGCGGCACGACGAGCAGCGGTGGCTCGGGCGGCACTGGAGGCACGGACGGCACCACGGGTAGCGGCGGCGCGGGCACGACGGGCAGCGGCGGCACTGGCGGTGCAGGTGGCGGCTCGGGGGGAACGACGGGCGGGAGCGGCGGCGCCTCGGGGGCCGGCGGCTCCGCGGGCTCGGACGGCGGGGCCGAGCCTCCCAGCGTTTGCGATGGCAAGGGCACGCGCCCGCTCGCGCTCGGTGATTCCAAGGTCGACAATTTCGAAGGCGCCGCCGTGTCGCCCGGGTGGTCATCGTTCAACGACGTGATGCCGACGCCGAACGCTTTCAAGATCATGCAAATGGCGGGGGGCGCGGTGGGCACGGCCAACTCCGGCCACTACGCAGGCATGGGCGCGAAGACTGCCGCCAAGGGGGGATTCGGCGTGGGCCTCATTTACAACAACGCCATCGACGTGACCGCCGCCACCTATTGCGTCGACATCACCGCCTTCGACGGGGTGACGTTCTGGGCCAAGCCGGGCGCGGTCGGGAGCAAGGTCAACGTCAACTTCGTGCTGCCGAGCACCAACGCCAAGTCCACCGACCCCACCATCGGCGGCGGCGATTGCACGGCGAGTTGCTACAACCACCCGTACAAGACGGTGACGCTCGATTCGGCCGATTGGAAACAATACTGGGTCACCTTCGCCGAAGCCGCGGGCGGCAGCGCCAAAGTGAAGAACGTCATCCAGGAGCTCGGTTGGCTGAGCCCCGATGCAGACTGGGACTTCTCACTCGACGAGATTCAATTCTACAAGGGGACGCCGCCCACGGGTCCGGCCGGCGCCCGAGCCGACCGCTGAGCGACTCACTCGCGCGGCGGCGGATCGTCCGCACACTGCGCAGCCCGGGTCCGGCCCATGAAGGCGGTGGAGGGCAGCCACGCGCCGTCGGCGTAGTAATCGTAGTTACGCGCAATCCCCGTCCCTTCACCGAGATCGTTCCACGTCGCCACGACGGCGATTTGGGCGTCGTTCGACGACGCCAGCATTTGGTCGAGCAGCGCCGTCCCTTTCAAGATGCGATCGCTGCTAGTCGCGATCGCGCCAGGTGAATCGCGACCGAGCGCGTCCCACTTCACCATGAAGTGATCGAGCGTGATGCCCTTCATCGCGGTTCGGCTCTTGCGGCCGGCGCGCAGCGTGTCCCAGGTGAAGCGGGCGTCAGCCGCGTCGTTCATGGCCGCGTCTTGAAAGTACGCGCCGTCGGCAGCGACGAAAGGCACGACGCCGAAGTCCTGTTGAAAGAGCTCCTTCATGCGACCGACCACGGCGGCCGATACGTTGAGCGGCGCCAGCGTTCCGGCGTTGTAAAAGTAAATGAAGGGGCGATTTTCGACCATGTACCAAGCATCGCGCGCCACGCGCGCGTAAAACGGCTTCCATTTGGCTTGGTAGAGCGTTTGCGCGGCCCCCTCGGTGTCGGTCAGGTTCGGCGCAGTCTGCCAAGGAGCGGGGCTCGACGGCTTGCCCCACGCCCACGGGTCATCGAATAGCGCGATCTTGACGTCGGTTCCCGCCGACCCCAGCGCCGAGCTCAACAAGGCGAGCGGATCGGGCGTCTTGGCGAGATCCGGCCCGTAGACATTGAGAAGCAAGAACTGCAGACCGGCCCATCGCGCATCGAGAAGCTCGCGGTACCAGAATCCGGCGTTCTTCGGATTGTAGTAGTCGGCGTTGGTGGCGCCGAACGCAAATCGAGTGTGGGGCGAAGCCATGCCGAGCGCGTGCGTGTTGGCCCAATCCATGGCGCAATTGACGCGGCCGGGACAGTCGCTGAAAAACATGAACACGGCGCCGAGATCGCGGGTCGTCTTGCGCTGGCAGCGCGCGTCGGTGGCGACGTCGGTGGCCCATGGGTCGGAGTACGCGAGCGCGCAGCTTCGTCCCGCTTCCTGGCAAAAGGTGCGTACGACATCGATTCGCCGCACGTAGGGCACGGCGCGAAGCGAGGCCGACCAAGTCTCCACCACACCGGGGGGCGGCTCGTTCCCGGTCACCTGACAATAGGCGGCGCGCACGAATGCCTCCGGCGCGTTGCCCACATTGACGTCGATGGCAGCGGCTGCACGCGCACAAGGACCGGCGAACTCGGGACGTGGCGTGGACACGGTCGTGACGACGGCCGCGTCGTGGCCACCGCTGTCGACAATCGACGCCGGTCCGTCGGCGCCCCCCGCCGTCCCCCCATCCATCCCCCCCGCGGGGGCCGTGCCGAGCGGTCCGCACGCGGCGGCGAAGCACGCCAGGACAAACGAACCGCGCGCGCGTCGACGGAGCACCTCTATGGGGTGAACTTCAAATCGTCGATCGCGAAGTCCCATGGAATTGCACCTTTGGACGTGAAGTTCAGCCCCACGATGGCTTTCGGATCGAAGACGGGTTTGGGCGCGCCCCAACCGGCGGGTTTCAATTGCGCCCATGTCAATGTGTACACCTTGGGCTTGTCGGTCAGATCGACGACGTCGGTGGCGAAATGGTCGTAGCACTTTTTGCATTGATTGAATTCGGGCATGGTGGCCGTCGTCGCGAGCCCGATGTGCATTGGGCTACTGCCCCAAACCTTGAAAGAGATCCCGGTGAAGTCGGAGGCGTCGATGGGGGTGAGCGCTTCGGCGCCTTGAAAGTTGAAGCCAATGCCACCGCCCCATTCGCTGAATCCCTTGCCGGTCGTGCGAATGGCGCCGTTCTGGAGCGCCGCCGCGAAATCGCCGTTGTTGGCGGGACTCATCACACCGCCCGCCGTGTGATCATTGAAGACGAACCAGCCTCCGCCGGGGTGCACGTTCATGACGATGGGCCCGCTGCCGTCCGAAATGAGGGCGCCGGTCGGCTTGGATGGCGCGGGGACGTCACCGATGTTCTTCGACGGCGGCATGGCGGCGACGCTTGCGGCTTGGCTGCGCTGCACCATCGAGGCCGGCGGCATCAAACACGCGGGCAGGATCGCGGCCAGCGTCACACACGCTCGAGAAATCGTCGTCGTGGAACGCATGCGCAAACCTTCTCGACACATCCCATCACGAGCGAGCAACGGCAAGCGAAACCGTAGTCAAGAATCGAAGTTTACCGGCCGCGCTCGACGAAACCGGTAAGTTTTCACCTTTGACCAAGATTCGCTTTGACTAATGTCGTGATGAAAGGCGATCATGAACACGCGACGAAGTATTCAAGACATCCGAGAAGTCATCAATGGATGCGTGCCCACTTCGTCACGAGACAAAAACGTGCGCCGGGAACGTCGAACCAAGACCAAACGAGCCGCCCTCGGCTTTTCATTGCTGGCGGGCATGGCCGGTTGCATCCGAATGCCCACCATCGATCGACCCTCGACCGGCGCTGCCAAAGAGGGCGGTCCGTCGTACCATCCTTTTCAATTGAAGCCGGATTTCGCCGGCACTTGCGCGCGCACGGAGATCGTCGACGTCAATCTGGGCCACACGCCCGAGTCGTTCGTGCGTTCCGCCCATTGTCAGATCACCGGCCAGCCGCCCGCACCGCGTGTCGTCGATGAATGGGTCAAGCGAATGCGCGAGGCGTACTACGTGCGCCGCATCGACGTCGTTCGTTCGCTCTGCGCCGAGCACCAACGCGAGTGCAAGCTCGCGTACTCCGATCCTTGGGTCAGCCAAGTCGAGCTGAAAGGGGCCCCCGAGCGGCGCACCAAGCGCGACGTCGGCGCGGTGTTCATGTTCTTTTTCGATTGCCCAGGCGGCAACAACTGCGGGATGGATTGGGCCAATACGCACGCTCCCGGGATGGACGGGCCCGTCGCTCTCTTCGGCATGAGGGCCGGCGAAAATGCTCCCTACCATCCCTCGCGAGCGGGCTTCTGGCGGCGCGAGCTGCTCGACGCGCAATACGCCGGCCTACAATTTCTCTTGCTCAACACCTACGGTCCCGACATCGCCGACGGCAAGCTTGCGCCGCTCGGCGAAGCGCTGAAAAGCATCGAGTCGCCGATCAAGATCGCCCTCTTCGATGACACCTGGAGTTGGGGGCAACCCTACTTCGGGGAATTCTGGAAGAAGAAGCCCGATCTGACGGATGTCGATGCCGCCGCCAAGGCCATCTACGACGCCAAATGGAAGCCGTTCTTTTCGCAGATCGACAAGAGCCATTGGTATCGGTTTGCCGGGCGCCCCTTCGTCTATTTCTACAACTCCGGCACACTCGAGCCGCGCAGCAAGGCCGCGGGGCTGATCGTGAAACTGAAATCGCTCTTCAAAGCCGATTTCGGTGAGGAGCCCTTCGTCGACGTCGACATCGCCTACTTCGACGATCCCGCGATGGTGCAAGCCGCCGACGCCAAGTTCAAGTGGATGACTTTCGACATTCCCCAGCGCCGCCATCGCTCGACGATGAACGGACATGTCATCGACCACGCCATGGTCAAGTGGGACGCCGTCAACCGCGATCGACCGGGTCAGACCGCCAACGAGCACGACCGCTGCGTCAAGGGTGGGCAGCTCTTGCAACGGGTCTTGAAAGAGTCGCTCGACGCCGAGCTCCTCGTCCTCGCTACTTGGAACGATCTCGGCGAAGGGACGGGCATTCATCGCAACTACGACTACTTCGCGGACGGGCAATGGCTCGCGCCGCACCACTTCATGCAGCTCATCCGAGCTTCGCAGAGCGGAGGAAAGTGATGCTGCACCGCCTACTCGGGTTCGGCTTTCTCGTAGGCGTCGCCTGCGCGACGGCCGAGGACGTCGACACGTCGAAGACGGGCGGCAAGAAAACGACGACGACCGGCGATGCGTCGCCGGGCGGAACCGGCGGTGCGGATCCGTCTTCGGGAGGTACTTCGGGCACGTCGGGGGGCGATGGGGGCAGCGGAGGAGGCGGCACGACGGGGAGCGGCGGAAGCCCTACGACGGGCAGCGGCGGCGGCACGGGCGGCAGTGGCGGAACCTCGACCACGGGAAGTGGCGGCGCAGGCGGCACGACGGGCAGCGGCGGGGGCGGCACGACGGGCGCCGGAGGAAGCACGCCGGTCGACGCTGGCAATGACGGCGCAGGCCAAGGTGGAACGGGGGGAACGAGCGGGAGCGGGGGAGCGTCGGGCGCGGGCGGTGCGGCCGGGGCTACGCCGGACGCGGGGCCGACCGGGCTCTCGGTGTCATACGTCGTTCTCAAGCCTCAACCGACCAGCCCTTATGTGCAATGCGAGCTCCACGTCAAGAACACGGGAACGTCGGCGGCCCAAGTGGCAGAGCTCAAGCTCCGCTATTACTTTACCGACGAAGTCAAAAAGACGCCGCAGATCATGCTGAACTGGTCGTACCTCTGCATTCCCGGAAATTGCGGCAACAGCATGATGGTGACCTCCGTCGTGGCGTCCAACGTTCCGCCCGCGACCCGCGCCGATACGTACATCGAGTTCGGTCTCACGAGCCCGCATGCTTCGCTCGGGCCGGGTGAGTCCGCCGATTTCGCATTCCAAATGCAGGGGCCGAACCCCGCCACCGACGTCTACACCCAGACCAACGACTACTCCTTCGACAGCAGCAAAACGACGCCTTCGCTCTGGCCGAACGTCGTCTTGCTGCAAAATGGAAACGTCGCCTGGGGCGCGCCGCCGTAGCGCGCGGTCATCTCGCCCAAGCCTCGTCGCCGAAATTCGCGAAGTTGGCGAACGCGGTGCAGCGCACCCCGGTGATATCGACCTCGTCACGATGGTCGGTATATAAAGACGAGAACGCATGACGCACGCCATCGACAACGGCGCGAAGCGGAGCGGGAGGGAAATCGCCTCCCGCGAAATCTGCTTACGTCCGTCCGACGTAACGTCGATCCGGTCGATCGCCTACGTGCTCGGGGCGACCCTCGCGTGGGGGTGCTCTGTCTACGAAATGCCCTCGGCGCGAAGCGATCTCACCGGCGGCGACGAAGCAGGGTCTACCACCGGTGAAGGGGGGGCGGGGGGCGCGGGCGGCGTGGCAGGCTCGAGTGCGCAGGGCGGTGTGGCAGGTTCGAGTGGGCAGGGTGGCAATGGCGTCGCCGGCGGTGCCGGCACGAGCGGCGGCAGCGCGGGCCAAGATGGCGGCGGAGGATCCAGCGGAACGGGCGGTCAGGGCGACGAGGCAGGCGCGTCGGACGCAAGCGACCGCACTTCGTCAGAAGATGCGGACGGAGGGGGACCCGCAGATTCCACCGACGCTCGATCGCCGCGCGACGCGGATGGCGAGTCCTCGGCTGGCGACGCCGATTCGACCGACGCGGGGAAGGACGGCACGTTCGATGTTGCCGATACCGTGGACGCCTGCGATTCGGAAAGCGATGCCACCTTTTGCCTGCGCGTCGGCAAAAACTGCGGCATCGTCAATGGACTGAACAGCTGCGGAGCGGCGGTCAGCATCAACTGCGGTGTGTGCTCATCGCCCTTGACGTGCGGCGGTGCCGGACAGCCCAACGTCTGCGGGTCGCCCACCAGCGTGGCAAAAGGCGGCACCGTGACCGCGAGCAGTCCCGGAACCCCGCCCGAAGACATGACCAAGGCCTTCGACGAAAACAGCTCGACCAAGTGGTACGCGGGCGACAACGTGAGCAAAGGATGGATTGCCTATCAGTTTGCACCCGGCGTTACGCGCACCGTGACGTCTTATGCGATTACGTCAGCCAACGACATGCCCCTCAGGGACCCGGCCACTTGGCAACTGGAAGGCTCGAGCGACGGCCAGAGCTGGACCTCCGTCGACGCCCGGACGGGCGAGTCGTTCGCCACGCGCTTTCAGACCAAAACCTACTCCCCCGCGAGCCCCATGGCGTATGGGCACTATCGCTTGAACGTGACGGCGAACGCCGGCGCCACTGCGCTTCAAGTCGCCGACCTTCAGCTGCTCGGCTATTGAGGAGCGCCGTCGCCGGCTACATGCCTAACGTACAAGCGGGATTCGCCAATTTTTTGGGACTTCGGTTGGCCGTCCCGGTGATGTGCGCGTAGGTGTAACGAGAAAGCGGCTTGGCCGTCCTCTCTACGACGTACACGCCGTTGACGACCGTGGGAAAGCTGAATTCGGCCGCGGACGACGTGAGCACGATGGCGCCGCCCGGCTCGGCTCGCACCTGGATCTCCTGCGTGCCCCATGGGTTGACGACAGTCGCGGCGTTGCCGTTCAGGCTCTTGATGCCGATATATTTGATCTCGCTCGCTTCCCTCTCGGAGCTCGCCAGAAAGCCGCCTTTGGCAGCGAGCGTGAACCGGCCGACGAAGCCGGCGTCGTTGGGCAGGGCGGGGAAGACGCGCAGCTTGTCGTTGTAACTTTGGAACAAGGACTCGTTGGTGGCCGAGAGGTGAACCCCGAAATATTCGAAGACGCCGTTGGTGTTGTTGGTGAAGCCGTTGGGGTAACTTTGGTATTTGCCGAGCATCGTCTTCATCCCCTGGTACGCGGCATCGCCCAAGCCGAGGCGCGCGGCGTGGATCGCGTCGTTCGCCCACACGTTCCCATAAGCGAAAGGCCGGTGGTTCCAGGTGCTCACCGCGCGCTGGTAGTCTGCAGCCCCGATCCCCGTCACTCCGTAGGGCCAGATCAATTCGCAGGCGACGTTCTCGTTGTTGCGCGTCTGCGCGATGGGCGGGTCGTGCGGCAAGTAGTCGGTCGCGTCCGTCGGATAGGGCGCCAGATGGCCGACGATGTCTTGCCATTTGGCGCGGAGGGTGGCGTCGAGCCCGAGAGCCTGGCTGACCTGGATGGCGATGGGGAAGAGGCTTCGCACCGCGGCCAGATCGGTGATGGCATTGGGGACGTCCCAATACGTTTCGTGGGCATTCGAGGTGGCCATCGAATACACACCCGTTCCGGAATTGAACGAAAGCTTGCCGACGTAGAAGGTCACCACCTCGCGCATGAACGGATAGACGGTATCGCTCAAATACGCCGCGTCGCCCGTGTAGGCATACTGCAGGTACATGTTGGCGGCGGCCTCGACGCCGGTCGAATAGATGTCGTTGACGAAGTCGCTGCCGACCGTGCCGCGAGCGTTGCCATCCCATCCCATCGTCTCCGGCACCCACATGCCGGCGAGGCTGTAGCGCGTCATCGTGTACGCTTTTAGCGCGTTGGAATTGCGGCTGTACATGTCGTTGAAGACTTTGAAAACGTCGGCGTGGTTCGACGCCAAAAATGAGTTATACACGTCCCTCTGATTCCAATACCAATAGCCGTTGCTCCACTTGGTATTGTCTTCGGTCGCGCGAAACACGCCGTTGATGAAATGAAATGGATAATTGCCGAATCCGCCGGCGGCGATGACATACGTGCTGAGATAGTAGAAATTCTCGAGGTAGTCGGCGTCGGTGTTGGACGTGGAGCCGTACTGCACGAAGGACTTGTTCCAGAACGCGTGCCACCACGCCTTGTAGGCCGCCAGCGTCGCCGTGTAGCCGGCGCTCTTCACGCCGTTCAAAAGGCTTTTGGCCTGCGCGACCGAATCGTGCGCGGGAGCATTGAGCCTCGTCGCGGCCGTGAACCAGATCGTATAGCTCGCGGCCGGCGTGATGGTGAGACGTACCCGGTTCGAGCCCATCGCCTGGCTCGTGAAGGGCGTTCCCTCCACCGTGGCAGCGAGCGTGTACCCGAAATTGTTGGGGTCTGCCTGTCCTCGGCTGAGACCTGCGCCGCTCGCGTCGGCATAGGTGGAAACGGCCTTCCACGTATCGAGGTTCGGCACGTCACCGCTGTTACCGAGCGCGCTCACGTCCCACAGGCTGATATCGAAGGCGACGCTCGTCACACCGGCGCGCGCATCCTCGACGTGGACGCCCATCACTTCCGAATTGGCCGACCCGAAGATGGTGACGGTCCGATCGGAGTCGTAGGTCGTCGTGAGGATACCGTCGTAGAGCGAGAGGACCTGCTGAAAGCGTGTCGTGCCCGTGTCCATGCCCGGCGTGGTGGACAAGTTGACGAGCCCCGCCGAAAACGCCGCTTGCTCGGACGCATCGACGGCGCCGACTTGCATGGTGAGCCCATTGGCGCTCCAAACCATGGCGCCCATGTGCCCGTTGCCGACGGTCAATCCGTAAAGTGGATTGGTATTGGGTGTGTTGTAAGTGATGTCGTGCTTCGGGAGGTATCCAGCGTAGTCGACGTTCAACATGCCGGTCGCAGTATTGAACGCATGCGCCGTTGGCCCATCGGGTCCGGTAGGTGGGTTGCTCGTCTCGGGGGCGGACGAATCGACGTTCGGCGCGTCGTCGCGCGGCGCATCGATGCGGGGCGAATCGCTCGGCGAGGCATCGGGGCGCACGGCATCGGCGCCGGAAGCGTCTGTGCCGGCGGATCCATCACGCGTTGTCGCGCCGTCCAACGTCGAACCATCCGAGCCCGCCGATCCGTCGTTGCCCGACGCGCCTCCGCTGCCCGCCTTGCCGCCGGTGCCCGATGCGTCGGTCGTGGTGCGGTCGTCCCTGCTGCCGTCGTGCGGAGCTTGGCCGCCCGCGCCGCCCGATGCGTCGGATGGCCCGCCAGGGCTGTCCGGATCGTCTGCACCGCATCCCGCCGCGGCGAAAACGCACAACACCAAAAGCGCAATCCGGCGTTTCAAGCTTTCTCCCTCGTGAGCGACGTCACCAGTTGTTTCCGCTGAGCGTGGTGGTGTACCCGCTCGATAGATTTTTGAAGGCGGTTCTTCCGGAATTCAGGTTGACGACGCGATTGTCGCGGATCGTGGCCGAGCCCGTGGGAGCTGGATAAAACGGCGGCGAGATGACGATCCCGTCGAGCCCCGGATGGTTCACGGTGTTGTTTTGATAGACGATGTCGTTGCTCGCCGAAAAGCCGACCCCGTTGTAGAGAGCGTCGACGATCGTGTTGTTCGAAACGGCGGCACCGCCGACCGTTCCCGATTCGTGACCGTCGCCGCCGTTGCCGATGTGCAGGGCGGGCTGCTGCTGGACATAGGCATTGCCGCCGCAGCGCACGACCAAGTTTCCCGTCACGGTGGCCGAAATGAGATTCGAGCCGTTCACGCCGAACTTGCCGATGCCGAGCCCGATGTACCTGGCCGTATCGCTCATGTAGTTGTTCTCGACGACATGACCGCTGCCGCCGTAGATAGCCACGCCTTTGCCGCCCCACATGGCGATCGACGTGTTGTTCAGCACTTTGACGTTGGCCATCGGTGTGTACGTCTGCCGATCGGGCGGATCTCCGTTGTAATCGACGGAGTTGATGGCGATGGCGTCGTCGCCCGTCCCCCTTACGAAATTGTTCTGAACGGTGAGATTGTTTCCCACCGTGCCGCCGTTGCTCACGTTGTTGACATTGCATCCATCGGCCCAGATGCTGGTCAATCGGCAGTTTTTCACGATTCCGCCGGTGCCCGATGCCCAAAAGCCGGACATCGTGTGCTGGGTCCAAATGCTGTCGGCGACCCAGTTGGTGCCGGTCGTATCCATCGCGCCCCCGCAGCCATCGATCTGCGCTCTGCTGGTGGCATTCGAGTCGAGGGCGAAGTTGCGCACCGTGCAGGAAGTGAGATTGAAGATAGCGCCGAGAGGTTGGGCCTGGCCCGAGCCATTCACGTTCGGCAGCGCCATGTTGCGGTAGATCGCGCTGTACCACATGCCCGCGCCTTCGATGGTGACGCCGGTTGCATGGAGGCCGCCGGTCAGTTTCACGTAGAACGTGCCTTCGGGTATGAAAACGCTCTTTTTCTGCGATTGAGCGTTGTCGATGCACGTCTGGATGGCGGCCCCGTTGTCGATATTCCGATCGTTGGGGATGGCTCCGCAATCTGCGCTGATGGAGAGCGAATTCGGCGGTCGGGCTAGGGGCGGGGGTGGCGTTTCCAGATCGATGACGTCGATGTCATAGAACGCAGCCGCATTTCCGCCGTTCTTCTGGAGCGTGATCGTGTCGCCTGGACCGACGGCTGCACCCGCCAAGAAAGTATGGACGTCGTCGAAGAAGGTGCGCGGATTGCCGTCGGCCGGGTTCTGGCTCTCGCTGTTGTAGTGGTTGTTTCCTTCGTATCCCCAACTTTGCTGTGAGCTCAGCGTGAGCGCCTGACGCACGACGCCGTTGACGAGAAGATCGATGGTGGCGGTCGTTCCGCCGCCCATTGCCGCGTCCGGTATCGACGCACGCACATTGATGGCGCTGATGCTCTTGCCCGTGGTGTTCACCCATTGCACATACTGGCCCGTGGCGCTGAGCCGCACGTAAGCATGTCCGGAGGCTTCGAGCTCGGGGCTCGAAAATTGAGTCGTCGGCGGCGATGCGAGCGACACCGTGACGACGCTGGCGCCGCCCCCCCATGTGCCAGACTCGGCTTCGTAACTCGTGAAGGGCGTCGTGGCGCCCACGGTGGGGCCGCCGGAGCCGTCCGTGCTCGGAGGACTGTCCGTACCGGTGGCCCCGTCGACGTCGCTGTTCGGTGCGCCGTCCGCTCCGGTCGGGCCGTTGCCGTCCGTCTCGGCGGAAGCGTCGGTGTTGCCGGCATCGCGTGCGCCCCCGGACGCGTCGGAGCGATCCGCATCGACCACGTCGAGCGATGCGTCGCGCGGGCCTGCTCCTCCGGTTTCACCCGGAGCGTCGGGGCTGGCCGAGCCCGCTGTCCCGCCCGTTGCGTCGCCTCGTCCCGGAGAATCAGGTGCGCTGGAATCTTCGCCCCGGGAGCCTCCCGCGCCGGCAGCAGAACCGCCCGCGCCGTCGGAGGCGCCCGGCTTGGAGTCGGAGTCCCCCGAACAAGCGACCCATGCCGACGCCGCAAGCGCTGCCACCAAGGCGAGCCTCGACCGTCGTGCCAGATCGTTCATGAGCCGCCTCGCTTAGTGGGGCGGCGCCGCTCGCGCGATCACTTAATGATGATGCCGCAATTCACGAACGAGAGATTCGTGTCGATGCGAAAGGTCGATTCCGGCGTGTGCCTTTCGGCATGAAAGAGCGCGAGATCGTAGACCTGGCCCTGGGTGATGCCGAGCGCTAGCGCGGACGCGTCGAGAGATACGGACCCAGAGGCCTTCGGATGCAGCCCCCCGAGGTCGACCGCTAGATGGCCATTGATGAAGACCCACACATCGTCATCGCCGTCGAACTGAAATGTCTCGCCGCCATTGTATTTGAAGCGAGTGTGCAGCTCTGTGGTGAAGCTGAAATTGTGGGGCTTGCCCTCTTTGCCCGTTCCAGAATTGCCCCAGCCGGCGTTGTCGAGCGGATAAAAGAAGAGACTCTGGAACGTGAAGAGACCATTGCTTTGCGGCGCGAAGTACATCTGCAGCAAATAAGGTTGATTCTCGGCCGCCGCGTAGCGGTACCACTTGTCGAAATTGGCCTTGGTCGTCGTTTCTGCGTTGAAGGGGCAGGTGGGGGCAGGGCTCGGGTGACCTTCCTCGCACATGGATGCGTAGACTGGCTTTTGTGCGGGATCGAGCTGAGCCGCGACGAGGTTCGCCGTGATGGCACCGCCGTAGAGCGGTCCTTCGAAGTCCGGGTGACCTCCTGGATCGTTTCTCCCTTTGAAATCACGCAGCACGCCGAGAAGGACGTTGCCGCACGTCATGTTACCCGTCGAGATGCCCGCGTCGGAGCCATCGCCGATGGGTACGCCGAGCTTGTAGCCGCCAACTTCCGTCGCCGTGAAGCCGGGAGGCAACGACGTGATGATCGCGGAATCGGGGACACCCGCGGCGTCGCTGGGCGTAATCACGATGGCGCCTGTCCCTCCCGAACCGCTGCCACCGCCTCCGGCTCCTCCTCCGCCCACCGTGATGACGCCGCCGCCGGAGCCCGCCGTGCCGCTGGTTTCGCGCAGCGGTGGCTCGCCATCTCCGCACGCCAGGGACGACAGTAACAACGCCGAGAGGTACTTGCGCATGGTCATCACCATTCAAGACAAGTGGGGAGACTCGGCGCGACAAACCGAAAGTTCAATGCATCGACAATCGCACACG